>CAYUMA010000783.1:0-24594 GCA_964445675.1 uncultured Pseudomonadales bacterium
TCCCCCGAACACCCGCCGCAACGGAATTGGTGCGAGACGATGCGCAATGCGAACGCCGATCGGCGCAGCGACCATCGCTGTGCATACGATCCAAGCAAGCGCCGGTAAATAGACGAACCCGAGCAAACCATCGCTGAGATGCGTCACTGCCAGTCCGCGCGTGACGTAGCCCAACGAGCCGGCTATGGCGATTGGAAACCCGAGCACGCTCGCGGTTGCCGTAGCGCGATGAACGGGCACGTTGTGGTAGACGAGGGTCGGCACGACGATATTGCCGCCGCCGATTCCGGCGACACCCGAGATGATTCCGGCAACGCTCGCGATCGCGAAGCTCGCCGCCGGTCCCGGCAACACCCGATGTGGAGCGGGGCGCCAGTTGGTCAACATGACCACCGAGACAAACGCGAGGAACCCGCCTATCAACGCCCGCAGCGTCGCGAGCGGCAACATGGCTGCGATGAATCCGGAGCCATAACTGCCGACCATCACCATGACCGTGAAGCGCCGAACGATCAGCCAGTCGACCATGCGCGCGCGTACCTGCGTGATTGCCGCCGCCGCGCTGGTGAAAATAATGCTGGCCAGCGACGTGCCAACTGCGACGAGCGTCGCGCCGTTACCGCCGCCGACAAGTCCGTCGAGCATGTGCGTGTGATCGAACAACAGGATCAACGCGGGCACGATGACGACGCCGCCACCGATGCCCAACATTCCGCCCAGAAAACCCGAGACCACGCCGATGGCGAGGCAAACGATGGTGAAAACGAGGTTGTCCAAGTAGAGTACGCCGAGCGCGCAGCGGCGAGTCTATGAGATACCTGCCGCTGCAGCAAATGCTTGATTTTACTTGCTAACGCGAGCGAGCGATGGGCAGTCTGTTTCGTGACGTCGAACGCGTCGCAGCGACGCGACGCGACGCAATTGCGTTCGATTGTTCCTCCACTACGTACACCTTTGCCGATCTGTTGGCATGCTCCGGTGAATTTGCGGCCGCGCTGATTGCCGCGGGTGTACAGCCGGGAGATCGCGTCACGGTGCAGGTCGAAAAATGCATCGAAGGCGTCTGGCTGTATCTTGCGGTGCTGCGTGTCGGCGCCATCTACATGCCGTTGAACACCGGCTATACCGACGCTGAGATTGTGTACTTCATCGCTGACGCAGAACCCGCGCTGATCGTCGTGGAACCGTCGCGCGCGGCCGCGGTGACGGAGCTGGTCGCGACATCGCGCCTGGCGGCGAAGGTCGCGACGTTGCAAGACATCGAAACGCGCACAGGATCCGCGCTGCCGCCTCTGGTCGTCGAGCGCGACGACGATGATACGGCCGCGATCTTGTATACCTCGGGCACGACCGGTCGCTCGAAGGGCGCGATGATCAGCCATCGCAACCTGCGCTCAAACGCGCTGACGCTGGTCGACATCTGGGGATTCACGCGAGACGACATCCTCGTCCACGCGCTGCCGATTTATCACGTCCACGGGCTGTTCGTCGCGTTGCATTGCGCGCTGCTCGCTGGGGCCACGACGCGATTCCTCCCGCGCTTCGAGCCGGAGGCTGTGCTACGCGCGCTCACCGGCGCGAGCGTCTTCATGGGTGTACCGACGTACTACACGAGGCTGCTCGCACTGCACGACTTTCCGCGTCCGGAGATCTCGTTACGCCTGTGGATCAGCGGCTCCGCGCCGTTGCTGCCGGAAACGTTTGCGGCGTTTTCGAAACGCACCGGCCACGCGATTCTCGAACGCTACGGGATGACCGAAACGGGGATGATCACGTCCAACCCGTTGCGCGGGTCGCGCCTTGCCGGAACTGTTGGCACGCCGCTGCCCGGTGTGTGCGCTCGAGTCCGCCGCGACGATGGCACGCTTGCCTCGAGCGGTGAACCCGGGGTTCTGGAAATCACCGGGCCGAACGTCTTTTGCGGCTACTGGCGCAACGATGAAAAAACGCGCGCCGCGTTCACCGGTGACGGCTATTTCATCACCGGCGACGTCGTCACGATGAACGCTGCCGGCATCGTTGCGATCGTCGGCCGCCAGAACGACCTGATCATCAGCGGCGGATTGAACGTGTACCCGAAGGAAATCGAGGACGAGATCGACGCGCTCGCCGGCGTCACCGAATCCGCGGTCATCGGTGTCCCGCATCCGGATTTCGGCGAGGGCGTCGTCGCCGTCGTCGACCGCGTCGAGGAGCGGCTCACCGAGGCGGACATAATCCGCGGGCTGCGTGCGCGACTCGCCACCTTCAAGGTCCCCAAGCGCGTCGTGTTCGTCGATGGCCTGCCGCGCAACGCGATGGGCAAGGTGCAGAAAAAACTGCTGCGTGAAACCTATCGGGGATTGTTCGAGGCGCGCCAATGATCCCGCGGTCCGTTTTCGCCGTGCTGATCATCGTGGCGAGTCTCGCGGCCGTGGTGCGCGCGGATTACCGCCACATCGAACTTCCGAACGGCGACGTCTACGAAGGCGAGTTCCAGAACGGTCAGCGCAACGGGCTGGGCGCGTTCACGTGGGCGGACGGCAATCGATATGTCGGGGAGTATCGCGACGACGAGATGCACGGCAAGGGCACTTACTACTGGCCGGATGGTCGCACCTACGAAGGCGCGTTCGTGAAGGACCTGCGGCAGGGTCAGGGCGTGCTGCGGTGGCCCAACGGCGATCGTTACGAGGGCGAATTCCTGCAGGATCACATCACCGGACACGGCCTGTTCGTCTGGGCCAACAAGGATCGTTATGAAGGTGAATTCATCGGTGGCGATCGCACAGGGCAGGGCACATACAGGTGGCACAACGGCGAACGCTACGAAGGCACGTTCAAAGACGATCAACTCGAAGGCCCCGGAAAATTCTTCTGGCCCGACGGGCGTCGCTACGAAGGCAATTTCAGCGCCGGCAAGAAGAGCGGAGCGGGCACGTTCGAATGGCCGAACGGCAATCGTTACGTCGGTGCGTTCGCTAATGACGCTCGCGAGGGACTCGGTGTTTTTTTCTGGCGCGACGGCACCGTGTATGAAGGTGCCTTCCAGCAGAACAGGATGGACGGATACGGCGTGAAACGAACAGCCGACGGCAAGCTCGAATTCCAACAATGGCGCGAAGGAACCCTCGAGCTGTCGCAGCCGCTCGTGGCGGTTGCGAGCTGTCGGATGACGCTCGATGGCCGCGAGTGGATGTTCCAGGCGACGACGTGCATCAATGGTCTTGCCCATGGCCGCGGTCCGGCGGTGAGCCTGGATGGCGCGTTCTACGTAGCCGCCGCGCGTATCGTGCTTGGACACCTCGTCGAAGGCGACGTCCGCCCGCTTCGATCCAATGGCTGAAACGCGCTTCGAGATTCCCGGCTACAGCATCGAGCGGGAAATTGCACGCGGTGGCATGGCGCGCGTCTATCTCGCGGTTCAGAAGAGGTTCGGCCGCCTCGTCGCAATCAAAGTCGTGTCGCCGGAGTTCACCGGCGACCCCGAGTTTGGCGTCCGTTTTGTTCGCGAGGCGCGGATCATCGCGCAGCTGAGTCACCCGAACATCGTTCAGGTACACGACGCGGGCGTCCACGAACAGTGCTATTACCTCGTGATGGAATATCTGCGCGGCGGCGATCTCGATCGCCGCCTGAAGCGTGGCCTGCACATGCAGGCGGCGATTTCGGTCGTCAAGGACATCGCGCGCGGACTCGACTCCGCGCACGCTAAAGGCTTCGTACACCGCGACATCAAGCCCGAGAACATCCTGTTTCGCGAAGACGGTTCGGCAGTGTTGTCCGATTTCGGCATCGCCCGCATGATCACGACCGATGCCAGCATCACGCGGCACGGTACCGTCGTTGGCACGCCACAGTACATGAGCCCGGAGCAGGCGGCGGGCCGCGCGCTCGATGGCCGCTCGGACATCTACAGTCTGGGCGTTGTCTTTTACCGCATGCTGACGGGCGAAGTGCCGTTCAAGGCGGAGTCGGCGATCGCGGTCGGCATTCGCCATCTGCAGGATCCGGTGCCGCGACTGCCGGGTCATCTGGCCACCATGCAGGAGGTCGTCGATCGATTCCTCGCGAAGAAGCCGGAGCTGCGCTTCCAGAACGGTGCGGAGGTCATCGAGGCGCTCGACGGGATTCGCGCGTCCGGACTGGTCCCCAACACGGTGATCAAGACCGAGGTCGTCAACACGGCGGAAATTCGCGCGCTCGGCGACAGCATGTCGGTGCCGGCGCGCGACAACCGCACGATTCGCGCAGAACCGGATCAGCGACCGACGCGCGCGCTCGAGCGCAGTCGCGGCTGGCTGTGGCTGCTGCTGCTCGTCGTCGCCGGCGGTGCTGCCGGCTTCTACGTGTATCCGGATCGCGACCAGCTGATCGAGCAATTCAGGGTCGCAACCGGGCTCGCTGAAAAGGATGCGCTACGTGATGCGTGGCGGCAGGCCGAGTCGCTGCGCGGTGATCCCAATCAGAGTCTCGCGGCGATCGTTGCCGCCTACCGGCGTGTGCTCGAACTGGATCCGACGGTTGGCAAGGCGCACACCATCATCGCGACGCTTGCAACGCGGTGGAAGGCCAGCATCGTGCAAGCGTTGGCCACCGACGATCTGGCGCTCGCCGACGTCAAGCTGACGGAATCCCTCGCGGTGTTTCCGACGGACGATGAATTGACGGCGTTGTTCGACAAGTTATCCGACCGCAAACGCGCAGACTCGCTCGTCACGAGCACCGAGGAATTGCTGCGCGGTCGTGGCCTCGACGACTTGCCATCTGCAACCGCGGCGATCCAGGCCTATCAGGAAGCATTGCGCCTGGATCCGGCGCACGCCGCCGCGAAGGCCGAGCTCGACAAGCTGGCCGAGCACTACGCGAAACTCGCGAGCAGCGCGGCCGCGTCGGGTGATATCACCGCGGCAATGGGGTATCTCGAGCGTGCCACGACCGCGAATGTGGTCAACGCCGACGTCGTCGTGGTGCGCGACGAGGTGCTGCAGGCCGCGAGCGCGCAACAGGAGATCCAAACCCTGTTGCAGCAGGCATCGGCCTATCGAGCCGCAAGTGCGCTGATCAACCCGCCGGGTAGTAATGCGGCCGAGATCTACCACCGCGTGCTCGCGACCGATCCGCACAATGCAATCGCCAATCAGGGCTTGTCCGAAGTGGTCGCCGAACTGCTGACGCGCGCGACCGAACTGTTGCAGGCCGGAGAAATCGACGCCGTTCGCGAGCTCAATGCACGCGCTTCGGAGATCGGCCTGGCAGACGCTGCGATGCGTGAACTGACGACGAAGCTGCGCGCGGAAGAGCAGCGTATCGGCGACGTCGCGCGGCTGCTCGGCGAAGCACGGCAGTTGCTGGCCGATGGCTTCATTACGGAACCGCCCGAACAAAACGTCGTCGCGCGGCTGCTCGAGGTTCGGCGCCTCGACCCGAGCAATGTCGCCGCGCGCGACATGTTGAACGTCGCCGCCGGACGGCTCGCCGACGTTGCGCGCGAGGCATACGACGCAGGTCTGAAATCGGACGCCCAACACTTTCTCGAACTCGCGCTGACCGTCACGCCGGACGTTCTTCAGTGGCGCGCGCTGCGCGATAGCTGGGCGGCGGAGAGCGGCAAAGGTGCGAATCCGTGAGCGCGCACCGATGAACGACACGCGTTACACGCTTGTCGTGCTCGACGAAACAGCCGCGCGGTTTCCATTGGTCGGCAGCGTGACCGTGGGGCGCCATCTCGACAATGATGTCGTGATCGCCGGTGAGGACGTGCGCGACTTTCACGTGCGCATCGAAACGAGCGAGCGTGGGCCACGTGTAATCGTGCTGGAGGGCGCGATCGCGCACCGAAACCAGATCCCGATCGATGGCTCGGTCGGCATGCGACCCGGCGACGAGTTGATTCTCGGACGCCATCGACTGCGGATCGACGTTGAATCAACCACGCAGCCGTGCGGCTGGAAACTGCATCGGATCGGCGATGGGCTCGGAGTCACGATCACGAATCGTCTGCGCGTCGGGCGCGCGACGGATTGTGGTCTGCAACTCGTCGAAGGCCACCTGTCACGCCATCACGCGGAGCTGGTCGTCGTTGGTGGCACGATCTGGCTCGAGGATCTGCATTCGGCCAACGGCACATTCGTCAACGGCGATCGGGTGCTCGGTGCGCGACGGCTGTATCACGGCGACGAAATCGCATTCGATACGATGCGGTATCAGTTGATTGGCGATGCGGCCGACCTGACGCCGATTCGACCACCGGGTCAGCCGCCGGACCAACTCGGCGATGCGGAGCCTGAATTGTTGGATCGGCACCGCGCGCAGCAGCCACAGGCCGACGTCACGATGAATCCGACGCTCGCGCCGCTGACCACGCCGACAGTCCCGGCGTCGCCCGCGACGGGTGTGATCGGACCGATGCTGCTCGGCCGCAGCGCGCCGGTGGCAGGCCGCGTGTTTCCGCTCGGGTTCGGCCGTCACGTGATCGGCCGCGGGCCCGACGCGGACATTCAACTGCCGGAAGGCAGCGTCTCACTACGGCACGCGGAATTGGAATTGCGTTCCGACGGCGCCCAACTCGTGAATCTCATTTCGACCAACGGGACGCTGATCAACGACAAGCCGATTCACGCCGCCCGCCTGAACCACGGCGACTCGATTCGCGTCGGTCGGGTGACGCTCGAGTATCGCGAACGCAGCGCCGCGCCGCGCGACCTGGGCATCGCGTGGATCGCGAGCGCTGTGGTCGCTGCATTGCTGTTGCTGGTTTGGGTGTTTATGCGCTAACGCGCGGCAGCGCACTGCGGAGCTGCAGAGCCGCCTGCGGAGCTGCAGAGCCGCCTGCGGAGCGGCACAGCCGCCTGCGTTGCCTTTCAAACTGCTGCCAACTATGCTTCCGCGGCTTCAGGAGTTGTAGAAATCGCGATGGGCGTCAAGATTCCGTTTCGGCGCGAACTCGAGTTCGAGTACGGCGTGGCTGCTGAAATTTCGCCGCTGATTCGGCGCGTGATCGCCAACAACCCAAGTCCATTCACACTGCACGGCACCGGCACCTACATTCTCGGCCACGGCGATGTCGCGGTCGTCGATCCCGGTCCGCCAGATCCGCAGCACATCGATGCGATCATGGCGGCGACGAAAGGCGAACGGATCAGTCACCTGCTGGTCACGCATACGCACATGGACCACTCGCCGGGATGCGCGCTGCTGCGCGAGCGTTGCGACGCGTTGACTTACGCATTCGGTCCGCATGGTTCCGGCCTCGAAGACGAGACGGTCAAACTCGAGGAGTCCGCCGATCACGACTTCGAACCGGACGTCCGCGTGCGGCACGGCGAGGTGATCGCGGCCGACGGTTGGTCCGTCGAGTGCGTGTACACGCCCGGGCATACATCCAATCACACCTGCTACGCGCTGCGCGAAGAGCGCGCGCTGTTCACGGGAGATCACGTGATGGCGTGGTCGACGAGCATCATCTCGCCGCCGGACGGCGACATGCGACGCTACATGGCGAGCCTCGCGTTGCTGCTCGAGCGCGATGACGCGCTGTACTGGCCCACGCACGGACCTGCGGTCGTCGAACCGAAGCGCCACGTCGAAGCCTTCATGGCGCATCGCCGCGATCGGGAGGAGCAGATCCTCACGTGCGTTGAACGCGGACAGCATCGGATCGAGGACATGGTGCCCACGATGTACACCGACGTACCGGAATTCATGTATCGCGCGGCGGCGCGCAGCGTGCTGTCGGCGGTCGTGTACCTCGTGCAGCGCGGCGAACTGCGTTGCGAAGGACCCGTGACGCTCGGCGCGGAATACTTCAGGGCTTAGCCCGGCGATCCGCCGGCAGGGGTGGCGGCTTCGCCGTTGACGCGCGCCGACGCACCCACCGCGCTTGCAAGCGGCAGCTGCACGATCACGACGACACCCGAACCGTCCGGCAAGTTCATACCGCGCACAGTGCCGCCGTGATGCTCCGCGATCACGCGAACGACGTACAACCCGAGCCCGAAGTGCAGCCGATTGCGTGCTTCGGCACCGCGGTGGCTGACCATCGAATCGAACAACGTTGCCTCCGCGGCCGGCGGCAACGTCGGTCCGCGATTCGCAACCGTAATCCGCAACACGTCCTTCTGTGTATCGAGTTGCACCTTGATGGGGCTGTTGGGGCGATGAAAGTCGATCGCATTGTCGATGATCTTGTCGAGCAGCTGTTCGATGCGATAGTCGGATACGCGCGCATAGACCGGGTGACCTACGCCGCGAAACGCAAACTCGCAGTCCTTGTGCACCACGCGGCAGTTCGCGACGTAATTTTCGACGAGTTGCGCAATGTCGACGATCTCGAGCTCTTCCGCCTCGAGTGACTCGTCGAGGTTGGCCGCGTCCGCGAGATTCTGCACGATCGCGCCGATCCGCATCACGCCGCGTTTTGCGCTGTCGAGGTACTTGCTCTGCTGCACCCCCGGATTCTCTTCTGCGAGATTCTGCAGCGACGTACTCAACGTGTTCAGCGGATTGTTGATTTCATGACGCAGCGTGCGCGGCATGTTCTCGAGGAACTGGTTGTGTTGCTGCAGCTTCGACAGCATGCCGGAGACGCTGCGCGCGAGATCGCCGATCTCGTCGCCTGCAGTCATCGCGCTGCGCAGCGTGTTGGTCCGAAGCCGGCCGCGCGAGTCGATTGCGGCGCTCGCTTCGCGCCGCAACTGGCGGATCCGCCACGCAAGGCGTCCAGCGAACGCAATGAGCACGACAAAAACGACGAGCAGGCTGACGATCGACAACACGATGACCTGCTCGAGCGCTGCGCGCTGAAACGCGAGGATGTCGGCGATGTTCTGCTCGACGACGACGCCGCCGAGGATCGTATCGCGCGATACGATCGGATGCGCCGCCATGATGATTTCCTGATCGCTGACGCGGGATCGCAGCGCGATCGGTTCGCCGCGCAGCGACGATTCGATCACCTTGTTGACGATTGCCTCCGAATCGCTCGACACCTCGGTGTCGTCCCAGCGTTGCCACATCACGAGGCGATGCACCAGCGGCCGAATGACGTCGAACCACCGCTGCGCGGCAAATGCCCAGCTGGCGTCGGAGTCCTCGTGCTCTTGACTCATCGTGAAGCTGCCGGTCTCGGCGCGAACCCGGTTCTGTGCATCGATCACCAGAATGCGCGCGCCGGAGTAGCCGAGCCCTTGAATGATGTTGAGGACTTCGGGCGAACGCAGCACCACGAGGTTGAAGCTCGTCTTGCCCGCGCTCGGCAGGGTCTGGGTAATCGCGCGAATGGTGCGCGTCTGCGAATCGTCGACGTCGACGTACGACAGACCGAAGAAACGGCGTGATCCGAGCATGCTCAGCGGCATCCTGAATTCGACATTGATGCCGTCCGCGGTTTGTTCCATTTGCCCTTGAACCTGGTTTTCGGAGGTCCCGGTCACGGCGAGTTTCCATTCCGGGCCAACGCGGTATGCGGTGGTCACTCCAGGCGCGCCAAACGTGATGGCGACCCGGCCGTCTTCGCCGTCGTCCTGAATGAAGCTCAGCCGCACGGAATCGGCGGTGTCGAGGCGCAGGTAATCCGGATCGCGGTAGACGAGCGCGTCGTCGCGGATCCGCATGAACGCGTAGAGCTGGCCCGCGCGTTCGCCGAGCACAAGATCGAACCCGCCGTCGACGAGGTGATGTTCGGCATCGGCGCCGAACTGCAGAAATTTGTCGGAGACCTGGCCCCAGTCCGCGTCCTTGCCGTCGATGTGGATCGGGCTCTGCAGCGGCCGCGCATACAACGACTCGTAGTCCTCGATGCGCACCGGCAAATCGTTGAACAGATCCTCGCGGCCGTTGAACAGCGTCGAGATACCTTCGGCTGTCAGCAGCTGGGCCTGAGACTGGCCCTGGATCAGCAGGTGCTCCATGCCGATCAGCTGGCGATAACTGATCCACGGCACGATCAGCAGCACGAACCCCCACAGCAGCAGCTTGGTGCCGAGGCGCGGACCGCGGATACGGTTGCCGATTTTCATGTCATTGATGGGCGATCATTGAACGGACCAGCGATACCCGAAGCCGTACTCGCTCTTGATACATGCGAAGTCGCCGTCGACTTTTTCGAACTTCTTGCGAATGTTGCGCATGTGTGTGTTGATCGTGTTGTTCGTCACGAGACTCTGCATCGTCGCGTTCATCAGCGTTTCGTAACTGACGGCGTGGCCCGGCACGCGCACGAGTTTGGCAAGCATTCGAAACTCGGTGCCCGACAAATTGATCGGCTGATTTTTCCACGCAACCAGCAGCGCTTCCTGGTCGAGCATGAGGTCGCCGACGCGGCGCGCGGTGGTGCTGTCTTTGGTGCTCGTTGCACTGCGCACCTCGTTGATGCGCAACAGCGACGAGATCCGCTCGGCGAGGTAATCGAGCGAAATCGGCTTAGGCAAGTAGTCCCACGCGCCGAGCCGCAGGCCCGAGATCTTGTCGATCTCGCCGATGCGTTCGGTCAGGAAGATGACGGGGAGGGTCGGCGCTCGCACCAGCAAGTCGCGACACAGTTGAAAACCGGCGTCGATTTCGTCGCCGAGAATGATGTCGAGAATCGCGAGATCGGGCATCTCACGCTCGATTCCCGCGAGCGCTTCTTCGCGACTGGCATACGCGGCGACTTCGTAGCCTTTCTTCGTAATCGCGTCTTTGTAGTTTGCGCGCTGATCCGGATCGTCTTCGACGATCGCAATTCGCTTTGCCATGGTCGGTCCGGTTCCGCGATGAAGGCGTCATTTTAGCGGCAATTGCGATCGAGGAGGCGTGTCGCGTCGCATCGCTTGCCAACGGCTTGAGTTGGCTTGCAATGAACAGCAGCGCGCGGCAGGCTTCGCCGCGATCTCGAGGTGCCTGTGGAATACTTGACCATCGACTACTGGGCGCAGAACTGGCTCGAAGCGACGGGGCTGATATCCGGACTCGTGTGCGTTGCACTGCTGATCCGTCAGAACATCTGGAACTGGCCGATTGGCCTCTTGTACTCGGTGGTCTCCATTATCGTGTTCTTCCGCGCGCGGCTGTATGCCGACCTTGCGCTGCACGTGTTCTACGTCGGCATGAACGGATACGGGTGGTACTACTGGGGATTCGCGAAAAGTCCGCAGCAACTCCCGACGGTCCCGGTCACGCGAACTCCTGCGCGCGTGGCAGTTGCACTGACGCTCGTCGTCGTCGGTGTCACCACCGCAATGGGTTGGTTGCTCGCGAATCGTACGGACGCCGCGGTGCCGTATTGGGACAGCGCGACAACGACGATGAGCTTGGCCGCGATGTGGTTGACGGCGCGCAAACACATCGAGAACTGGATCGTGTGGTTGGTCGTCGACGTGATCGCGACTGGCATCTATCTATACAAAGGCCTCGAGATGTATGCGCTGCTGTATTGCGTGTATATCGGTATGGCCTTCGCGGGGTGGTGGGCATGGCGCTCGTCGATGCTTCGAACAGCGGCGGTTTGACGGTTGCGATCGTCGGCGCGGAATGCTCAGGTAAGACGACGCTTGCGACGCAGCTGGCGCAACGGTTCGATGCGCCGTGTGTCGCCGAATACGCACGCAGCTACCTCAATCGCGCCCGCGCCGAAGGGCGCATCGGCTATGACGCCGGCGACGTACTTGCGATCGCGCGCGGCCAACAACGCGCCGAAGCCGCGGCGAGCGCCGGTGCGGACTTGGTGATCGCCGATACCGACCTGGTCGTCGTCAAAGTCTGGTGGGCGGTCCGCTTCAGCGGCGACAACGCGTGGCTCGATGGCGCGTTGCACGACGCGGTTGCGGGTCCGCGCAAGCGCGTTTACCTGCTGACGCGACCCGACATACCGTGGGTCCCGGATCCCTTGCGCGAGAACCCGCACGACCGCATGGCATTGCACGAACGTTATCGCGCGCTGCTGAACTCGCTCGGCGTCGGCTATGTGGAGCTGTCGGGATCGGCCGAGGAACGGCTCGATCGCGCTGCGGCCGCGGTGCGCGGCTGGCTCGACGTTTAGCTGCCCCTCAACTCGTTGAGCGCCGCTTCGCTGCGCGTCAACTGAGCTTCGATCTCGGGTCGACGATTGCCGGCCGCGAGTTGGGCGAGGGCCCACGCGTACTCGCGCAGGAAATACGCCTTGCGGATCGTGCGCCGTTGCGACGTCGTTGGCGCTCGCGCCGACTCGATCAGCTCGAGATAGGTATCAATCAACACGTCGGTTGCATCGTGCGACCACCCGAGTCCCTCGGCCAGGCAGATCAGATCGAACAACGGGTCGTTGTCGCCGGCGAACTCCCAATCCAGCGTGCACCATCGCGCCGGGTCGGCGGCGCTGACGATCACGTTCCACGGCTTGAGGTCGTTGTGACACGGCCTGATCTGAAGTACGGCGCGCGTCAGCGATTCGTGTTCCTTTGCAAACCAGCCGGGCGGTGACTCGCCGCGTTGTGCTGCCGCGCGCAGGTCGCGTCCGATCGTCTGCACGAGATCGTAGCGACGCCCGAGCGGTGGCATCCGCAAGTGCAGCCGCGCGAGGTAGTGCGCCAGTGCTGCGTTGTCGGGAGGCTTGTCGATGAGCAGCGGCCCGGCCACCCTGCGCGTCAACATATGTCCCTCGGGCAGGAGGTATGCGACGAGCGGTGCCGTGAGCAGCGCAATCGGACCGGTCAGGAGACGTTTTTCGAATGCGCGGTCCACGACGACCGGCGCCGGCCGCGCGAGCCGCAGCACGTAGTCTGAGTCACGGTAGGTCAGCGCGAAGTTGTCGTTCGTATAGCCGCCGACGAGCCACTCGACGCGACCGACGCCACTGAGATCCCATTGCGGCCGCAATCGTTTCAGTGCCGCCGTGGCCTCGCTCGGCAGCACGAGGGTCGTGTTCATTGCCGACGCCGCGGCGCATCGATGCGATAAAACATGTACTCGACGGGCGCCGCGCCGTTCACGCTCAACGGCCCCGTGAACGCGTACTGCCCACCAATCTTCTCCATCGCCTTGCGCGACCGCATATTCATCGCGTCGACATGGAACCAGACGACGTTCGCCCATCTGAACGCGTGTTGCAGCATCAGGTCCTTGAGTTGCGCATTGGTCGCGCCGCCCCAATGGTCGCGCGCGATGAACGTGAAGCCGATCGACACCTCGGCGTCGGCCTCGTTCCAGTGGTAGTAACGCGATGAACCGATGACGCGTTGCGTCGCGCGTTCCTCGATCACGAGCGCATGTTGCTCGAGCGCGTCGCGGAACCAGTCCTCGAACACGGCCCGCTCCGCGCGACGCTTCGCCGGATGCTGCGCCCACAACAGCGGATCCGAAGCAACTGCATACAACGCGTCGAATTCGTCGCTTCGTATCGGCCGGATTCGCAGCGTCGCGCCGTCGAGCACTGGGTCGAATTCAAAAGGGCCACTCGTGGACACGCTCGTGTGTACTCGCAACTTGCAGATTCTAAGGAGGGGTCGAAGCGACTCTCCGAAAATGGTCCTGCAAAGTCAAGGCTGCACCTTTTGCTCGTGCTGTGCTGCAACGTCGGTCCCTATAATGTGCGTCTATGGACATCACGCTCGCCCGATTCGTGTCAGCACTGCGCCTCGCGGATCTGCGCGTATCGCCAGCGGAAACGCTCGATGCGCTGGCCGTCGTCAATCACATTGGAATCGCGGATCCCGTATTGCTGCGCGACGCATTGGCGCTGACGCTTGCGAAATCCCGGGAGGAAAAGACCCACTTCGGCGAGTGCTTCGCTCGCTTCTTCGATCAACTCGCGTTCCGTTCGCCGTTGAAGCAGAGCTACTTGCGCGGCATCGATCGAGCCGACACGCTGGCGCGTGTGGAGCCGCATCTGACCCCCGCGACGCGGCGGGTCGTCGCAGGGATTCTCGCCAATGATCGTGGCGCGCTGGCCCTCGAAGTCGAGCAGGCTGCACACGGCGCCGGCATTCAATCGATGCGGTCGCTGCGCGACAAGACCGCGTTGATGCACGCGGTGGCGGATGCGCTCGGCGCGCGCGAACTCGACGCGCTGTTGCAGGCGCCGCCGGACGATTTGAGGGGTGATGTCGTACACGCGCTGCGTTACCTGCGGCACTACCTCAAACAGGAAGTGCAGCAATACGTCGATACGCAGTACCGCCTGACCGTGGACGCCTCGGGACGGCGTGCGATCCTCGAGGCCGCACTCGCGGCAAACCTCACGCAGATCCCAGCAGACTACCGGGCCGAGCTGCGGGGAGTCATCGTCGACGTCGCTGCACAACTGGCGCGCGATCACCGCCGCCGCCGGCGTCGCGCACGGCGCGGTCAGCTCGACATCAAACACACGATCCGCGCCAACCTCGCCTACGATGCGACGCTGTTTCGACTGCGGTGGCGGCGGCAGAAGCGCGAGACCGCCACGGTGTTCGTGCTCTGCGACGTCAGCGGCTCAGTCAGTCGCGTTGCGCGATTCCTGCTGTACCTGCTGTACGAGCTGAGCGACGTACTGCCTCAGGTGCGTACATTCGCATTCTCGAACCGTCTCGGCGAAGTGACCGATCTGTTTCGCGACAAACCCGTCGAGGCCGCGATCGAGGAGGCGCTGTTCGATTGGGGTAAAGGCAACACGGATTACGGCCGCGCGCTGCTCGATTTTCGCGACCTCGCGTTGAACGACGTCGACCACCGCTCGACCGTCATCATCCTTGGCGACGCGCGCAACAACTATTACGAACCGCACGCCGATCGATTCCGCGACCTGTCGCGGCGCGCGAAACAAGTGTTGTGGCTCAACCCGGAGCCGCGCGAGCAGTGGGGGGAGGGAGACTCGGAAATGCGGCGGTTCGCCCCGTATTGTTTCCGTGTCGCGCGCTGCAACTGTGTGGCGGATCTCGAGCGATTCGCCGAAGCCCTTGTCGCGGCGGCGCGTTAAACCTGTTAGTTGACTCCGACCACGTAAGCGAGCGTCTGCCCGATTTCACGGTGCAACACCAGATCGGCGATCGGGTCGAGCGGGGTCGGCTCACGATTGATGATCACGAGTCCGGCGCCGCGGTCTTTCGCCAGTTCCGGAAACCCCGCCGCCGGATAGACGACCAGCGACGAACCGACAACGATGAACAAATCGCATTTCAGCGTCTGCTCCTGCGCCCTGCGCATCGCCTGCACAGGCATCGCCTGGCCGAACGAGATCGTGGCGCTCTTGACGACGCCACCGCAACGCGCGCATGGCGCGACGCGACCCGTGCGCATGAACTGTTGTTCGAGATCAGCCATTTCATAGCGCGTCTGACAATCGAGGCACGCCGCATAGGTCATGTTGCCGTGCAATTCGATGATCTGGTCCGGGTCGATCCCCGAGACGTAGTGCAGGTTGTCGACGTTCTGTGTGATCACCGCGGTCGCCTCGCCGTCTCGGATCAATTTCGCGATCGCGGTGTGGCCCCTGTTCGGCTTCGCGTTCTCGAACAGTCGTTCTCCAGTGAAGCGGCGCCGCCACGACTCCTGGCGGGCTGCATCGGACGCGATGAAATCCTGAAACTGGATCGGTTTCACATGATTCCACAAGCCCGTGACGGGGCTGCGAAAATCAGGGATTCCCGATTCGGTACTGAGTCCGGCGCCGGTGAACACGACGACGCGGCTCGCCGCGTCGAGCATCCTGCGTAGTTCGTCGAGATCGTCAGTCGCGGCTTCGGTCATCGCTGGATCAAGCTGTTGTTCGACGAAGGCAGCCTAGCGGAGGGTCGCGTTGCTAGTCCATCCGCCGCGCGCGGGGACCGAGCCAGTCGCGGACTCCGGCGCCGTTGACCAGCCATAACGCGCACGCATACACGATCGCCGCGACGCCCAGTTTGGCGGCGAACACGAACTCGTTCGGCAGCAGCAACACGGCAAACGCCATCGCGGCGCAGCAGAACGCGATCCGTTCGAACTGCACGCGCGGCATGCGCCACGCGATGATGTCGCGGCTCGCGCGCCACGCGAGAAAAAATGCCAGCGACTGGCTGGCGAGCGCAGCGGCGATGGCGGCCATGACGCCATATCGCGGTACGAACAGCGCATTCAGTGCCACGTTGACGAACGCGCTGATCGCAACGTTGCGTAGCAGCGAGCGTGTGCGACCTTCGCGATACAAGCCCGTGTCGAGCACCGCGCAGCGCAATGCGCCCAGCACCGCGGCGATTGCAACCCACGGCAGCAGGCCGGCTTGCGCTGCGTATGCGCCGCCGAATACCGCAGCGACCAGTTCGACGCGCAGCAGCACCAAGCCGATCAGTGTCGGTAGCAGCAGCGTCATCACCGCGAGTGCGTAACGCATTTCGATGAGCGTGCGTTCGGGTGCGGCGGCCGCGGTTCGCGCAGACGTCAGCCGCGGCAGCCACGCGACATACAGCAGCGCCGTCAGCGGCACAAAAAGCAGCTGTGACAGATCAACGGCCGCCGCATAGATGCCAAGATCGGCCTGGCTGACGTGGTCCATGAGGAAGAGTCGATCGACCCAATGCAGCAACGCAGCGCCAAACGCGGTCAACGCGATCAACGGCGCGGAACCACGCATCATCGCCAGATGGTTCGCGTTGAATCGCCCGCGCAACGTCGCCCGCCACGCCGGCGCACCGAACAGTACAGCCGTAATCACGGCAGCCACCGTGATCACGCCAACAGCCAGCGCCGGATCCGCATCGTTGTGCAGCAACCACGCACCACTGCACACGAGCGCCGCGTTGGCCGCGCGCAGCGCGCCCGCTCGCTGTATCGCGCGGTGCAGCGACGCGTGGCGCCGCGCGAGATCCAGCAGAGAAAGTGCGGTCGCGAGCACGCACGCGGTGACGACGATGCGTCGTGCCGACGAGGGATCGCCGAAAACGTGCCACACGACGGCGATCGACAGCAGCATGACGATCGCCGCGAACAACACACGCGTGACTGTCGCCGTCGGGTCCGGAGCATCGGCGCCGTGCGCGCTACGTGGAATAACTGCGGTGATCGCCCGCAGCAGCGGGCCGAGAAAAATTGCGGCAACAGCGGTCACGATGGCGAACCATCCGTATCCATCCGGGCCGAGGCGGCGTGCGATTAGAGCGACGCTGACGAGCGCCAGCGTCGCAGCGATACCCCGAACGATCACCGGACCAGGTCAGTTGTGCAGTGTCGCAATCGCCGCCAGCACCGCGCTCGTCTGTTCATACGGCACCATGTGCCCGGCGTCCGCAATCACGCTGAGGCGGGCACCACGAATCCCGGCGACGAATCGCTCCGCGTAGATCGGTGGGATCAGCCGGTCCGACGCCCCCCAAACGACCTGGGTGCGCGCGCGGATCCGATACAGGCGCTCGGAAAGTCCACGATCCGGGATCGGAAACAGAATTTTGCTCGCTGTGCCCATCCGCCGTGCGTTGCCGACGAGGAAATTCGTCAGAAACTCCGGGTCGTTGAAGTCGCCGCCGGCGGACAACAGCGCCGCGTGCTTTGCCGGGTCGTGAAACAACAGTTCGGGGAGTTCGAACGGGAGCTTGGCAAACAAGTCCGGCATCGGATGATCGTCGAGCCACAAGCCGGCGGAGGCGATCAGCACGAGTTGCTGTACCGTCTGGTTCGCGAGCGCCGCCATCTCGGCGGCGATCATGCCGCCCAACGAATGGCCGACGACGATCGGGTTGTGCAGCTTGAGAGTCTCCCAGACGTCGAATCCGAACAGCGCGAAGTCCAGCATCGTGCGCAACTGCGAGCTGCTGTCGGAATCTTCGAATCCGGGCAGCAGCGGGGCGGTCACGCGGTAACTCTGCTCGAGGCGCGCCAGGAACGGATCGTTGGCGAGTAATCCGCCGGCGCTGTGCAGATACAACAACTGCGGACCGGTGCCGCCCTCGTAGACACGGATCTGGTGACGTCCCGCCACGTCGATGATGCGCGACTGCATCGTTCAGACCCCGACCGCGGCAGCCGCGGGACGTTGCGCGTGTGTTTGCAGCGGATGAATCCAGAAGCGGTCGTCGTTGCGATACTCCGGCCACATGTCGCGCAGCTTCGGCATCACTTCTTCGGCAAACAATTTGCTCGACCGCATACATTTGTCTTTCGGCATGTTGCCGACGTGGATCAGGCAGAAGATGTTGCCGACGCGAAGGTCGGTGATCAGGTCTTTCATCTGAGCCACGACCGTGTCGGGGCTGCCGGCGATCACGTAGCCGTCTTTGACGAGGTCCTTCCAGCTCATGCTGCTGACGTCGCCGAGCGCCTGCCGCGTCATCTGCGACGTGACGTTGGCTTTCAGCGTCTTGACCGTTCGATATCCCGGCGCATCGGCAAATCCCGGATAGACGTGCAGGCAGCGGTTGTAGAAATAATCGATGTGCTCGCGGTAGTCGCGCTCCGCTTCCGCATCGGTTTCGGCGACGACGATCGTCTGCGCAAAACCGGCCCGGTACGGCGACAGATCTTTGCCGCGATCGGCGACACGCTGCCAGTACCCGTCCATCAGTTGCTTCGCGCGTTTGTAGCCGCTGAAACTCAGATAGCAGTACACGTAGTCGTAGTCGAGACAGAAGTCGTACGTCTCGAGCGAGCCGCCGCCCGGGATAAAAATCGGCGGCGGCGACTGAATGGGCTTCGGCCAGCAGTTCGCGTAGCGCAGCTTCGTGTACCGGCCGTTGAACGCAAACGGCTCCGACTCGCGCCACGCGCGCATGATCAACTCGTGCGCCTCGGCGTAGCGCTCGCGCGTCAGCGCCGGGATGTCGCCATAGACGTAGTTGGTATCCATCGACGTGCCGACGGGGAAACCGGCGAGCAGACGGCCGCCGGATATCACATCGAGCATCGCGAATTCTTCAGCCACGCGGATCGGCGGGTTGTAGAGCGCGATCGAATTGCCGAGCACCACGAGCGCTGCGCGCGACGTGCGGCGTGCCAGCGCCGCGGCCATGATGTTCGGCGACGGCATCAAGCCGTATGCGTTTGCGTGATGTTCGTTGACGCCGATACCGTCGTAGCCGAGAACCTCGGCGTATTCGAGTTCGTCGAGATAGGTGTTGTACAACTCATGGCCTTTGACCGGGTCGTACAAGCTGCTCGGAATGTCGACCCACACCGAACGATATTTTTCGCGGAAATCATCCGGCAGATGCGGCCACGGCATCAGATTGAACCACGTGAACTTCATACGATTCCCCACGGCATGAGAGTTTGCAAAAGCAGGTTCATGTCACCCGCTTTGCGAACGCGTGTCAACAAACTAAGCTCGTTGCTTTAGATACCGTGACACGCCATGCACACGCTCGAATTTTTCTTCGATTGTTCCAGTCCGTGGACCTATCTCGCATTCGAGAACGTGCAGAAGCTCAAGCAGCGCGTGGAATTCAGCATCGTCTGGCGGCCGATCCTGGTCGGCGGCATCTTCAATCAGACGAACCCGAGCGTGTATAAAAACCGCGCCAACCCGGTGCCGGCGAAGGCGCGTTACTACCAGAAGGACCTCAAGGATTGGGCGCGTTACGTCGGGATCACGATCGGGGCGCCGCCGGTCTTTCCGGTCAACAGCGTCAAAGCAATGCGCGGCGCTTTTGTTGCCCTCGAGCACGACTGCCTCGAGGCCTACGCGCGACGTGTATTCCATCGTTACTGGGGCGACCTCGCAGATATTTCCCAGGACGACGTGCTCAGCGGCATCGCGTCCGCGTGTGGTCTGGAAGTGGAAGAATTTTTCGAGAAGATCCGATCATCGGTCTACAAGGATCGCTTGCGGATCAATACGGATGAACTGATCAATCGCGGCGGCTTCGGCTCGCCAACGATGTTTCTCGACGGCGACGACATGTACTTCGGCAACGATCGGTTGGTGTTGATCGAAGCGCGCTTGCAGGAATGAGAATTCTCACGACCCATGCCGGCAGTTTGCCGCGCCCACCCGAACTCGCCGCACTGCATGCACGGCGTTTTGCGGGGCACGTCGTCGATTTGCACGAACTCGAAGAGCGCTCGATCGCCGCCACGGCGGCCGTGGTGCGCCGTCAGCGCGATATCGGCATCGACCTGATCAACAACGGCGAAGTTGGCCGCGAGAGCTTTTTTACTTACGTGCAGCACCGGATGACCGGTTTTTCCGGCGTGAGCCGCCGCCCGCCGATGCGCGACATGATCAAATACCCGCACTTTCTGGACTATCTACAGCGCACCGCATTTGCCGCTGACGGTGTGAGCCTGGGGCAACCACCGCAGGCGACTGGCCCGATCGTGTATGGCGACACGACGGCGATCGATGCCGAATGTCGTGAGCTGACGCAAGCACTGCGTGAGGTCGACCGAAAACCCGCTGATGCGTTCGTCTCCGCGCCATCACCCGGAATCGTCGTCGCGGCGATGGAGAATCGCCATTATCCGGACCAGGATGCTTATCTCGATGCGGTTTCCGCGGCGCTCTCCGTCGAGTATCGCTCGATCCTGCAACACGGTTTTGCGCTGCAGATCGACGCGCCCGATCTTGCGATGGAACGCCATACCTATTTTGCCGACCAACCCCTCGAGACCTTCGTCGCCTTCATCGAGCGCGTCGGCGATGCGATCAACGCCGCGTTATCCGGAGTCGAGCGCGAGCGTATTCGTCTGCATGTCTGCTGGGGCAATTACGAAGGCCCGCACGACGAAGACGTGCCACTGGACGCCATCTGGGATGCGATCCGCCGCATCGACGCCGGCCAGTTGTTGTTATCGATGGCGAATCCGCGCCACGCGCACGAATACCATCTATTGGAGTCACGCGCGTTGCCGCCGCGCACGACGTTGGTGGCCGGCGTCATCGATACGACCACCAACTACATCGAACACCCCGATACGATCGCCGATCGGCTGGTGCGGATCGCGGAGTCGCTCGGGGATCCCAGGTGTCTCATGGCTGGCACCGACTGCGGCTTCGAAACGGCAGCGGGATTTTCGTCGGTGGTCGGTGAGATCGCGTGGCAGAAGTTAGCGAGTCTCGTCGAAGGCGCGCGTCGCGCCAGCACGATGTTGTTTGGCGGGTCCCGCTGATACCGCGTTCACGGCTTGGTTGCGCTGCGCCGGTCAGACTCAGCGACGGCTGCGGTGCACGGGTCTTTCTGGCGTGACATGCGATCCCACAGCGTGCTCGCCAGAATCGACAAACCACCGGTCGCGAATGCTGCACCGCCGTTGACGAGCGTGCCCTTCGTATCCACCGTCAACCGGGGCTTTGCGAGTGTTCCTGCGACCTTGACGTATGGATTGAGGAATTCACCGGCGCTGAATCCCAAGCCCCTGCGCGCGGCCGTCTTGAAGTTGAAGTCGATGGCCTCGGTTGCCAGATTGAGCGTTCCATGGCTGACGACATCGATGTCGGTCGTGCGGACCGCGATCGCGGGATCCGTGCTCAGCACGCCGGCCTTGAGCTGGAACAAATACGCCTGACAGACGACATCCGTGAATTCGTGCCGCTTCGCCATCGGGTTGAGTGTGCGCAGCAACACGCTCAGGAAATCCGACGACAACGCATTCGAGGCCGAGTTTGGAATCTGTCCGCCGGCGCCGACAAAGCGCATGCGTCCGCCGAGCGTCGCCGCGAGACCACGCAGATTGTCGCCCGACGCGGCAATACCGATTTGCATCTTGTAGCGACTCGCGGCAGCGGTCTCATTCATACCGGGTATGACCCCGAGGCGAATGTTGTCACCATCGACGGCGAGCACGACGTTGGCCATCGCGCCGACCGGGCCAACAACCAACCGTGCATTGAGGTTGCCGTCCGCGCTGCCAAATGCAAGCGGATCAATCGTGAGTTGGCCGTCCTTCAGTTCGCCGCGCAGATTGAGATCGTTGTAGGTCGCACCGAAAAACCGAGTCGCCGCTGCGGAGATCACGGCGCGCCCGTCGACGCGAGCAAGCAACCCCAACGGTAGCGCGATGTCGGGGATCCTGCGTGCATCGACCGCCGCAGTCACCGGCGTCACTCTCGACAGGAACGGCATCAGGTCCAGTGTTCCCGATTGCAGCTCGACGTCGAGGACCGGCTTGGCCGTCAGATCCAGTCCAATGTTGCCGGCAAAGTCGGAATCCCCGAATTGGCCCTTCAGCGGGTCCATGCGAAATGCCGTTGGCGTACCGGAAATCGTCGCCGACGCATGCAACGCGCCCGCCGGCAAGTCGACTCCGAACAACGCGCCGGTCTGCGCCAGATTGGCGCTACGCACCTCGACATTCATCGCGGTGGCCGAATAGTCCGGTGCCCGATCCAGCGTGCCGTCGACGTGGATGAACGCGGCCGGCGTGTCGACGCGCAACGCGTCGAACATCCATCGTTGCGCGGTCCACGAGCCGCGCGCGTCGAGGTCGAACTTCTGTCGCGCGGCCGACATCTCGGGCAGATCCGGAAGCAGCGCTTTGAGGTCTGGCCCCTTCGCAGTGACTTCGAACCGATTCGCGGTTGCGGCAACGGTTTTTCCAAGGGGCGAAACGGTGTCAGTCGTGATCGTGGCATCGGCGCCTGCGACTGTTGCGCTGATATTGCGTAGTTGTACGCGGTTGTTGACGACCGCAAGCGCACCCTGCGCGCGAAATGGCCCTGTCGGCAGTGCGAAGCCTTGCGCCAGGCCCGCAAACGCATCCAGGTCGGCGCCGTCGACGACGAAGCTCAGCGACGTGCCGTGCCAGCGCGGCGGCCGCCCGAGTGTACCGCTCAGCGATAAACGCGCGCCGGCGGCGGAGAGATCAATATCGTCGAAACGTATGCGATCCTGCTGCCAGGACAAGTGCCCCGCGAGCGTGTACGGCTGTTGGGGAAAGCCGGACCAGCCGACCAGATCCACAAAACGTGCGAGGCTCTTGCCGCGTACGCCGAACCGCACGTCGCCGGCAGGATTCGATGCGTTGCCGAGTTGGCCATCCAGGCTCAACGTGCCTTCGCGCGTCTGAAGCGTCGCAGCGCGCAACGCGAGTCCCGCGGATGTCCACTCGACCCGGCCCCGACCGCTGAAGGCTCCGGAATTCGCCGCGCGAAGGCCGAAGAACGGCGCGACGCCACCGAAGTCGCTGCCGCTCAGCGTGACTTGCAGGCGCGTGCCTTCGAAATCGGGATAGGCGCCGAGTTGCCCGTTGGCTGACAGCGTGGCGAGCGCCGTCTTCGCGGTTAGATCGATGACGTCCGTCGCGTCGTCGGATGGGCGCACGGTGGCGGATAGTTCGAAGGGTCCGGTGGCAATGCCCGGAATGCGTAACAGCGCGCGGAATTTCTCGACGCTGTCGCCGCTGATATGAATCGTTAGATCGTGGCCCGTGTGATTGTCGATCTGGTTGATCGAACCACGAATGTGCAGCGCGCTGTCGGGCAGTTCGAGATCGGCGGCATCGATCATCAACAGCGACTCGACGCGCCGCAGTGTCGCCGTCATTCGAAAACGCTCCGGCGGCAGCAGGTCGATGCCGGCGAGCCCCGCGAGCAGGCTGACATCGGGACCCGTGATCTGCGTCCGCACCGTGAGCTTGCCCATCCGGGTCGGCTCGTCCAGTTCGCCGTCACCAGCAATGTCGAACTCGCCGACGCGGCCGACGATGCTGCCCCGCACCCCTTTGCCATCGAGCGCGGGCGAAATCGACAACGCCAGCGTGAACGGTCCGTCGCCGAGGCTGCGGACACCGAGCGTCGCCGCGACATAAGCCGCATCCGGCGCCTGCAGATCGACATGGATCTCGCTGTCGTTGGGTTGCGCGAGATCGTCGATGCGCGCATTTACGGACAGACTCATTTCGCCGAGATGTCCGTCGACGGAGACATTGAAGGCTTTTGCGGCGATCAGGTTCGCGAACGGACCGATCCGGCCGCTCAAAGTCAGATCCACGTCGTTGGCGCGACCGTTAGCCGTCAGTTCGAGCATGTCGGACGCGCCGCGCTGCTGGCGCAATTCGAGTCGCAGATCGAGCGGACGGTCGAGGCGCGGGCCGATGAACTGGACGTGCGCGGCGGGCATGTCGATTCGATCGACGATATACGGCAGCGATGTCAGCCACGGTGTTCCGCTGTCGGCGTCGTCGTCGGTATCGAACTGCCAGTTTTCATCGCCTTGCGCAGTGCGTTCGAGCAGCAGATCCAGACCCGCGACGTCAATCCGCGTGATGACAATCGTCGGTGAGCGCGACAACACTGACAACGCGTCGATCTCGATCAGCACTCGGTCGGCGCTCAGCATGTCGGGACGCCGACCCCACGGCGCGTTTGCGAGGTGAACATCGGTCGCGCTGATGCTGATCTGGCGGCCGACCTCGAGCTTCAGCTCGCCGTCGATGCGCAGCTCGCGGCCGAGGCGAGCACTCGTCCACGCCGCCAGGTCATCGCTGACCGCGTGCAAACCGTACGGCGACAACAATGCGGCCACCGCGATTGCGGCGACGGCGAACAACACCGCAAGCGCGATGAAAAGACCGCGGAGAAAACGCATCGACACCTGCCGTGATACCGCGATCATCGAAGGGGCACGACGCATCGCGGCAGCGATGGTAGCGTTGCTTGGGGAAGGGAGGGAAGGTGCGGTCGATCTGTGCCCTGAACCGCGCGGCGAAACGAGTGTGCTGACAATTTCACTGAGTCAGCTGATGTCTCGGCGCACACGAGCGCTAACGATCTTCGCCGATGGA
>CAYUMA010000784.1:0-1702 GCA_964445675.1 uncultured Pseudomonadales bacterium
CGTCGAGAACCGGAACGATGATCGAGATTTTCGGCATGACGCCGAATCAGCCGGCGCTGATTGCCGAATGTGCTGCCGGCGGTGAAATGTCCGAAAGCGTGCCGGTGCCTGCCATGCAGCTTCCACTTGTCGTCGCCACCGCGACCCTGGATGAACCGTCAGGTCGGTGCGCGGTACGCATCATGTCGACCTCGTCGCGACGCGCCTTGAAGGCCCGCAGATCGTCCCCAGCCAGTGTCTCCCCGGCCGGGAGTCGCACGCCGCGCGGGTTCACCTGGCGACCGTCGACCAGCACTTCGTAGTGCAAATGAGGTCCCGTCACGCGTCCAGTGGCGCCGACATAGCCGATCACCGTTCCTTGCCTGACACGCGCGCCCTTGGTCACGCCCCTCGCAAAGTTCGTCAGGTGCGCGTAAGCGGTACTGTACTTCGCGTTGTGCTGCAGACGCAGATAGTTGCCGTACGCGCCCGCCTTGCCGGCCGCGACAACGACGCCGTCCCCGGCCGCCCGCACTGGCGTTCCTTTGCGCGCTGCGAAATCGACGCCTCGATGCATCCTGCTGTAGCCGAGGATCGGATGCCTGCGCATGCCGAACGTCGACGAAATACGCGTCGCGTCGACCGGCGTCTGCAACAGCGCCTTGCGAATCGAGCGACCGTCCGGGGAAAACAGATCCGTGTGTCCGCTGCGCGGCGTGAAGCGGTAATAGCGCATTTCTTTGCCGCTCAGCACGAGATTCGCGTAGTAAAGGTCACCGGACTTGGCGACCTCACCGTTGTCGTCATCGAGCGTGTCGTAAAACAGTTCGAACGCGTCACCGGTGCGAATGTCGCGTTGAAAATCCACCTCAAAACTGAACAACGCGACCGTCTCGGCCAATAGATCCTGCGGCACGCCCTCGGCCAGGGCGGCATTGAAAAGGCTATCGTCGATCTTCGCCCGCGCCATGTTGCTGACGCGATGCAACGGACGCGGCACCGATTTGGCCTCGAACAGATCACCATCGTCGGCGTCGGCGCGCAACACTTCGATCTTGCGATCGACAGTCGGTTGGAATGCGATCGCCTGCAGCGTTGCAAGTCGGGGTGGATCCTGCGGCTGCAGCGTCACGTGTAGCGTCCAGCCGGGTCGCACGTCACGCGGACTGAACACGCCGTCCAGCGCGCGAACCGCGGCATACGCATCCGACATCACAACGCCAACGCGCGCCAACAGCGCAATCAGCGTGTCGCCGGTCTGCAGCGTCAATTCAACCGCCATCGGCACCGCCGCGATCGATGGGTTCTTCGACATCAGTGAACGCTCGAGCGCCAGTCCGGACTGCGCCATCGCTGCCATCGGCGACACGAGCTGTTCGAGGTTTGATTGCGACGGTTCGGTTACGACGGCCGCCGCACGCTGCGATAGATCGAGACAGATCAGCAGCACCGCCAGCAGCGCTGCCGCGACGATGCTACGCGTGAACCGCCGATCAGCTGGGTGTTCGCCGGGCGCTACGCGCTGTTGCTCCGACGCCGCCATCAACGCACCACTCGCGTGGTGTCGCCTGAGATAGGACGCAGATTTTTCCGCTGGTTCATCGACACGCTAACGGCGCCCCCTGGATGCGCAAACCCGATGCCATCATAGTCGCTACGATGGGCTCGAACTTTGACGGACTCGATGATCGAAACACGTCCACACCTGAATTATCCCTGTCGT
>CAYUMA010000785.1:0-4103 GCA_964445675.1 uncultured Pseudomonadales bacterium
GCACGGGCTCGCGGCGGAGCTGGTTGCGAGTGCGAGTGCGCGCTATGCGTCCGGAAAGGGGCAACAAGCCGACGTATTGCGCGCCGAGGTGGAGGTGGCTCGCGTCGAGGCAGCGCAGCGCGTGCTCGGTGCAGAAACGATTGCGTCCGAAGCGATGCTCAATGCGCGCATGGGCCGGGTGCCTGAAACGCCGATACCGCAACTCAGGCACCAGATCCGCACCGAGGCACCCGCTCCCGCGAATGCGCTCGCACACGCTGCGTTGAATGCTCGGCCCGAGTTGCGCGCGGGCCAATCCGAATTCGACCGCGCGACCGCGGAGATCGACGTCATGCGCTCGATGTATCGCCCGATGGCGATGGTGCGCGCCGGTCGCGCAACGACGATGGCCGAAGGCCCGGGCGCGATGGTGATGCTGGGCATCAGCGTCCCGATCTGGCGGAGTCGGTTGGCCGCCGGTGTGACGGAAGCGCAGGCGATGCAACGGATGGCGCGCGCCGATCTGGCGAGCATGCGGCGCATGATCGAAGGCGACGCGGCTGCCGCCAGAGGCGAGCTGATCGCTGCGTTGACCCGGCTCGATTCGCTCGAGCGCGAGATCGTGCCGCGCACGCAGATGGCGGTCGACGCTTCGCTCGCGGGATATGCAGCAGGTCAAGGCGCGCTCGCCGCCGTGATCGAAGCGGCGCGATCGCTTTGGGACGCTCGAAGCGAACTCGTCATGGCCCAGACCGCGGTCACCAACGCGCAATCGCGGCTCGACCGGACCGTCGGCACAACGGCGCAAAACCCGTGACGAAGTCGGCTCCGCCGTCGCGTTGGGGTAGCTACCTCATCGGTGCCGGCGTGCTCGTCGCGGTGATGGGCGCGCTGCTGGCCGTGCAGGACGAGCGGCACGGCTGGCCGTTCTCGCGTCACCACGGGATGCAGGCCGATCTGCCGCCGCAGCGTTTGTCGCCGGCGTCGACCGACACGTCGACGCCAGCGCCGCGAGCACCGGTAGCCGTCGAAGCCGCGCGACTCGAAGCGGCAGGCGTTCGCTTCGAGCCCGCGCGAATGGCGACGATGGACGACCCGGTTCGCGGAGTGGCCACTGTGGTGGTGGACGAATCCAGAGTTTCACACGTGCATACCCGAGCGGCGGGCTGGGTCGAGCGACTCTACGTCGGCACGACAGGCCAATCCGTCCGCGCCGGGGAACCGTTGGCCGAAGTGTTCTCTCAAGAGTTGCTGTCGTCGCAGAACGAATATCTCTCTGCGCTGCGTCGGGACGGCGACGGACGCACGAGTACGCTCGTCGATGCGGGCCGCCAGCGGCTCGAGGTGCTCGGCATGAACGCCAAAGAGATCGCGGAAATCGAGCAATCCGGGCGCGCGCGGCGACTCGTGACCGTGACCGCACCGCGCAGCGGAACGGTGCTGCGCCGCGGTGTGAGTGTCGGCGCGGCGGTGGATCCGTCCACCGAGATCATGACTGTCGCGGATCTATCGACGGTGTGGGTGCTGGCCGAAGTCCCGGACACGGCCACGACTCGAATCAGCGTGGGCACCCGAGCCATGCTCGACTTTCCCAGTTCCGGTCGGGACGCTTTTCCGGCACAGGTGGAGTTCGTCTACCCGACGCTGACGCAGCGTACGCGCAAGGCGCAGGTGCGCTTTGTCGTTGCCAATGCCGACAACGCGCTGCCGCCGGGTTTGTACGGCAAGACGGAGTTCGTGGTCGCCGCGCGCGAAGCCCTCACGGTGCCGCGCGACGCCGTTGTCGATACCGGCGAGACGCAACACGTGTTCGTCAGAACGGACGCAGGTGTGCTCGAACCACGCACGGTCAAAATCGGGGCGCGCGTCGGCGAACGTGTCGAGGTGCTGGCAGGCCTTTCGGCGGGTGAACCCGTGGTGGCGGCCGGCGTGTTTCTGATCGATTCGGAGAGCCGTCTGCGCGCGTCCGGTGTCGGTGGTCACGCGGGTCATGGCCCGACTCCGCCGGCGGCGCCCGCTTCCGAGACGACCGACACGGCAACGTCGCACCCGGGCCACGGAGGCTAGATGGTCGAACGCGTCATCGAGTGGTCGGCGGAGCACCGCTGGATCGTCTTCGGTGGCGCGCTGGTACTGATCCTCTGGTCCGTCGATTCGATTCGCAAGACGCCCCTCGATGCGATTCCCGATCTGTCCGATCCGCAGGTGATCGTATTCACCGAGTGGATGGGCCGCAGTCCCAATCTCATCGAAGACCAGATCACCTATCCGCTCGTGCGCGCGCTGCAGAGCACGCCAGGCGTTCGCACGGTGCGCGGCTATTCGATGTTCGGGATGAGCGTCATCTACGCGATCTTTACCGAGGGCACCGACATCTATTGGGGTCGCACGCGGATCCTCGAGCAGATCGGCCGCGCGCAGCAGCAACTGCCCGCAGGTGTGACACCGACGCTCGGCCCCGACGCGAGCGGGGTGGGTTGGATCTACCAGTACGTGCTCGAAGACACGACCGGCCGGCTCGACCTCGCGCAGTTGCGCTCGCTGCAGGACTTCGTCGTGCGTCCCGCGCTGCAAGGCGCTCAGGGCATTGCGGAAGTCGCGTCCCTCGGCGGTTTCGAGCGCCAGTACCAGGTGCTGCTCGATCCGTCGAAGCTGACCGCCTACGGCGTCAGCCCGGTCGACGTCACGCGGGCAGTGCGCGATGCGAATGTCGAGGTCGGCGCGCGCGTTCTCGAGATGGCGGGTCGCGAGTTCATCGTGCGCGGCCGCGGCTACATCGAATCGCTCGGGGATCTCGAGGACAGCGTCGTCGCGGTGGTGGCCGGCGGTACGCCGATCCGCGTGCGCGACGTCGCAACGGTGCAGTTCGGCCCCGAAATACGCCGCGGCGTCGCAGACTGGAACGGTCAGGGCGAGGCTGTCGGCGGCATTGTCGTGATGCGGATCGGCGCCAACGCGCTCGACGTGATCCGCGCACTCGAGCAGCAGATTGCGACGCTGCGGTTGCCCGACGGCGTCCGCATCGTGCCGACCTACGACCGGTCGGATCTGATCGTAGGCTCGGTCGCGACGCTGCGTCTGACGCTGATCGAGCAGGGGATCATCATCGCGATCATCTGCCTCGTGTTTCTGCGGCATGCACGATCGGCATTGGTGGCCATGATCATTCTGCCGATGTCGGTGCTGGTTTCGCTGATCGGAGTGCGCTACCTCGGCTTGAGCTCCAACATCATGTCGCTCGGAGGTATCGCGATCGCAGTGGGTGAACTCAGCGATGCGGCGATCGTCCTGATCGAGAATGCCCATACGCGTCTCGCGAGTGCCGCGCCGGGTGCCGACCGCCGCCGCATCATCATCGATGCCTGCAAGGAAGTGGGTCGGCCGATCTTCTTTTCGCTGCTGCTGATCACGGTGAGCTTCCTGCCGATCTTCACGTTGGCGGGACAGGCCGGCCGCTTGTTTGCGCCACTCGCATACACGAAGACCCTGGCAATGTTCGCGGCCGCACTGCTGTCGATCATCCTCGCACCGCCGTTGATGTTGTGGCTGCTGCGCGGGCGCTTCCGCACCGAAGCGGAGAACCCGCTGAACCGCCTGCTCGGGCGCGCTTACCGACCCATCGTCCGCCGCGTCGTGCGCCATCGGGTGCTCGTCACGATCGTCGCGGGGGCGGTGATGCTCACGACGATTCCGCTCTTTCTGCGCCTGGGTTCGGAATTCATGCCGCCGCTCGACGAAGGATCCCTGCTGGTGATGCCGACGACGTTTCCCGGAATCTCCATCGAAGAAGCGCGCCGAGCCCTCAACCTGCAACACCGAATCATCATGGGTTTTCCGGAAGTCGCGTCCGTGCACGGCAAGGCCGGGCGTGCCGAGACCGCCACCGATCCCGCGCAGCTCGACATGAACGAGTCGGTCGTGTTGCTGCGTCCGCATGACGAATGGCCACTGCTTCGTGTGCAGCGCTGGTACAGCGATCACGTACCGACGTGGGTGGAACCTGCGCTGCGCTGGCTGTGGCCGGACCACAAACGCCGATCCAACGATGCGCTCGCGCGGGATCTGGAAGCGGCGCTGCGCATGCCCGGGTATCAGATGGCGATCGCGCCGCCGATCCGCACGCG
>CAYUMA010000786.1:0-3893 GCA_964445675.1 uncultured Pseudomonadales bacterium
CGACGCGCATCGTGGCCGACGGGGTCAACGTTGACCGCGACCACTTCGAAGCGGTCGCGCGGCAGATCGTCTCTAAGCGCCGAAAGGTGGGGCATGACGCGCCGGCATGGCGCACACCAGGATGACCAGAAATCCAGATAGACCACCTTGCCGCTGTAGTCGGACAACGTGATCGGCGGGCCGAGCGGGTCAATCGAGCCGATGGTGAAAGCAGGTGCGACCTCGCCCACCTCGACTGCCAGTATGCTGACTGGCGCGAGAAACAAGGCTGTCAGTAACCCCTGGCGTATTCGTTCACGCATGATGACATCCGCAAGATACCACCGGGCGCACGGCCTCTCTTACGCCCCTCAGTTCGACAGAAATTGCCGCGCGACAATCATCGCAAAACTCTACAGGAATGCCCAGGCACAAGCGATATCCGTGATTCTGCCGAAGCGGGCATTCGCTGATCCTGCTCCCGAGGAGCGTTGACGATCATTCACCTGGGGTACCTCGATGGCATCGGGGCCCCGCCCATCTCGGGTCCGTCGGCATGTACGGAATGTTGTGGCCGTGGGCGACAGCTCGATCTGACGACGACGAAGGAGGGCAAGGGATCGATGAACGCAAGCGGGAACAGCTGGCTGCTGACGGTGGCGAAGGGAGCGTGCGACTCCGACTGTCGAACAGCGCTGCATCAGCTACGGCAGTTGCATGTTTTGTGGGGTAAGGAAACGGGACGCGTAAAACGGTCTTTGGTGGAACTGGGCGCCGCCGACCCGGATCCGTCGCTTCTGCGGGACTATCTGGAAGTGAGTTGGTTCGGTGGCCGGGCCACGGCCTTGATGCCTGGCGTGAACATCGTCGATCCGCTGGGCAACGTCGTGCTGCGTTACGCCCGTGGCGGTGCCGGGAAACCCGTTCGCTAAGATTTGAAACAACGCCCGAAGGCATCCCACGTTGGCTGAACTATCGTCGCAGCTGACGCGAGCACTGGTGCGGTCGACGTGGTTGCGCCGCGGTGCCGCGATCGCGGTGGCGCTTGCGTTCATCGTCATCGTACTCGGCGCATACACCAGGCGCACGAGGCGTGGCCGGAAATGGTGCACCGATATTTTGCAGGCAGTCTGGGCATCGTCATATTCGGCATTGCGGCGGTGGCTATTCGCGATCGAACATTGGGTCGACCTCTTAAGCTGCCACTCTTATTGGCGGGGCTCCTGATTCTGCAAGCCGCGTTCGGGATGTGGACGGTGGACGCTGAAGCTCTGGCCGCAGGTCGTTACGGCACACCTGCTGGGGGGATTTGCGTCGCTCGCGCTGCTCTGGTTGTTGTGGCTTCGAGTTGATGCGCCGGCCGCGTTCGATAGCACCCTGCGCCCGCACGCGATAGCGGCGCTGCTGGTGACCATTGCGCAAATCGCGCTGGGTGGCTGGACGTCATTCAATTACGCGACCGTCGCGTGTCCGGACTTTCCGACGTGTCAGGCACAGTCGTGGCCACCGATGGATTTTGCAGCGGGATTCGATGTGCTGCAGCGGGTTGGGCCGAACTATCTGGGAGGGCTCTTGGACAGTGGTGCACGCGCTGCAATTCACATGACCCATCGGCTCGGCGCGGTCCTCGTGTTTTTCACCGTCAGCACGCTCGCGATTCGTGTGTTGGCGTGTGGTGGTCGACGCCTTGCAGTCGTGTTGCTTACGCTACTTGCATGTCAGATCGGGTTCGGTATTGCCAACGTCGAGTTGACCTCGCCGTTGGCGGTAGCGACGGCGCGCAACGCAACCGGCGCGCTCTTGTTGCTCGCGGTCGTTACAGTAAACTATCGGACCTTTCGTTCCAGGGCTGCGTCATGAACGATCTGGCAGCTCCGACCCCACCAGCCGCATGGCGTGATTTACTCGAGATGTGCAAACCGCGCGTCGTGTTGCTGATGTTGCTTTGCGCGGTCGTCGGCATGTTTTTGGCGACGCCGGGAATGGTGCCGCTGCCTGCTCTGGTCTTTGGGACCTTCGGCATCGCGTTCGTCGCGGCATCGGCGGCTGTCGTCAATCATATTGCCGATGCACAGATCGATGCACGCATGGCCCGCACCAGCAATCGCCCGGTTGCGACCGGGCGCGTCAGCGTCAAACAAGGGTTGCTGCTATCTGCCGTTTTGGGAGTCAGCGGACTCGGCGTGCTCTATGTGTTGGTGAACCCACTGACGGCTTGGTTGAATCTCGCATCGTGGATCGGTTACGCGCTCATCTACACTTTGTTCCTGAAACGTGCCACGCCCCAGAACATCGTGATTGGTGGTCTTTTCGGTGCCGCGCCCCCGTTATTCGGTTGGGCAGCCGTCAGTAACAGCGTCGAACCGGGTGCCCTGTTGCTCGTGCTCATCATCTTCGCGTGGACACCACCTCATTTCTGGGCGTTGGCGCTCGATCGTGTAGAGGAGTACCGGAACGCGGACATACCGATGTTGCCGGTCACGCACGGAGAGGCTTATACGCGTCGGCATATTCTGTTTTATACATTGATCCTGTTTGGGATCAGCCTGTTGCCGTTTGCGATCGCGATGAGCGGCTTGATTTATCTGGCGACGGCGACCGCGCTCGGCTTCGGCTTCGTTTATTGGGCGGTGGTCTTGTTGCGCGGCAAGAATCCACGAGCACCGATCGAAACGTTCCACTATTCGATCGTGTATTTGATGGTGCTTTTCGCTGCATTGCTCGTTGATCATTATCTGCCGATCGGTGTGCCAGCACTCGAGCCGGGCATTGAGTTCCAGCTCCTGAACGGAATCAACGGTCCCTCGTGAGAAGCGAGGTCCGCACCACAGTTCTGATGTGCGTGGGATTCGTGGCGATCGTTATGGGAGCGTTCGTCTACAGCGTACTGCGCGAACCGTTGCTCGACGCCGCGGCCATGCGCGAAAAGGGCGCGTTCGTGTTGCCCGAGCCGCGCGACATCGCGCCCTTCAACCTCGTCGATCACCGCGATGAACCCTTCGACAACAGCAGTTTGCTGGAGCATTGGTCATTGCTGTTCTTCGGCTTCACTTCCTGTCCCGACATCTGCCCCGTGACGCTCTCGGTGCTCGCTCAGGTGGAACAACAACTCGCAGAGGGTGGCGACGTGGATCTGCTCGAACAACTGAAGGTTTACCTGGTCACGGCCGATCCCGAACGAGACACCGCCGATGCGCTGCGTAAATGTGTTGGCGCCTTTTCGCCACGCTTTGTTGGGGTGACGGGCCCACATAAAGAGTTGGCGGGACTTGCGACCCAACTCAATGCTGCATTCATGAAAATGCCGGGCCCGGATGGCAATTACGTGATCGATCATACCGGGAACATCGTCGCCGTGAATCCAAAGGGACATTATCACGCGTTCATCAAGATGCCCCATGACCCGGCCGACACTGCGGTGGCATATCGCGCCATCGCGCGCTCGTTCTAACTATTTGTTATCAGGCGAGCAGCCGCGCATCCAGATTAAAAAATGTGCAAAACGCTGCTCAACGATACGTTGGAACTCCTTCGGATTCTTCAATCGTACGACGACACCGGAATCACGCCGGAGCGCAACCGTTAGGCGCGACAACAACCAGAACGCGGTTGCTGCATAAAGCGCAAAGGCGGGGAAGTACCAGATCTCGGCGTCTTCGAGGGGACGGGTTGCGTGATAGGCGCGCAGAAGCGCGAGTGTTCGATCGGGATCGAGCACCCCGCTGTTGTCGTTGCACCAGTTGTTCATGCGTCCGTTCTTCCTGACGCCGGACCAGGGCGCGGAGATATCGATCTATCTGGCATCGTCGCCGGACGTGGCGAAGACGAGTGGGCAGTATTTCGACAGCAAGCGGTCGGTGCCCGCATGGATCTCAGCGTACGATCACTCGCCGATGCTGCCTGATCTGATCCGG
>CAYUMA010000787.1:0-14754 GCA_964445675.1 uncultured Pseudomonadales bacterium
CGTCTCGCCTATCGTCCGAAGCAGAACATGTATCTCGAGTTGGACGCGGGCTACCAACGCACGCAGCGGGATATGGCGGTCCAGTCGATGGAGATCGTGGGCTACTACGTCCGCCTGGGCTATCGGTCCCTGTTCTAACGCAAGCCTGCACTTTTGGCTGAGGTCGCGGTCACTCGTCGTCGATCACATACGCACCGACTCCGAGGCGGATACCAGTTTTTTCATTGGCGGCGTGGCACTGAAGCCATGCGCGTGCGTCTTCAAGCAGCTGACCCGTCTTTGCGGTGATAAGGGCTTTGAACTCTGCCTGACTGCCCGGGTATGCACGCTCGGTTACCACCCGTCTTTCTAACCTGGGTTCGCCGTAGCCCAGATAATTCGCCCCAGTCACTCGAGCCACATCGTGTACGACGGCGGCGAATCGCTGTAGCGCAAGCGGGTCGAACGGTCGCGGATGGTAATCACGCAACACAACTCTAACATTCCCCGGACGAACGTCGATTGCTCCGACCCGCACCAGTTCCCGAAGGAGGGACTCGGGGCTCAATTCGCCGCAGTACCGCTGGACGAGAGTTTCCAGCGACGCCTCGCCGTCGACGGGAAGTACGCGAGGCGCCGAGCCGATTTCCAGGAATGCCGAATCGTTGTGCCATGCGTAAAGCACGTTGGAGATCGCCGAACAGTGGTCGGCATAGCAAAGGGGGTCGCAAGCAACGACGCCGTACAGACGCGACGCCTCTCGGCGGGTAATCCCGCAAGCATCGGCCACACGCGAGAGGCTGATCTTGCGTCCCCGGCTGAGATCCTGATTGAGCGCGACTTCCACGTACACCGACTTGGCGGCTTCCGCGAAGTCGCGATAGGTGATCCCAATGGCTGACAGGACTCGCACGATAGGCACCAGGAGCACCCGGATTGCCATTACGGTCGCGCGCTTACTGTCCATGGGGCAGGAATTCTCCGTGCTGGGGACGCCCCAACCAAGTAGTACAAGACCTCAGCGGGGTTCTCTCCAGTACGTGTCGATGTTCGCTTCGTCGGTCGCCAGTTGTGAGCCCGTCCCGCGAATCACTGGATCGTAGGTGTACCATTGACGTGCCAGTCGATGACGGTCCTGCGGCGATGACTCGAAACGAAACGTCAGATGTCTTGCACCTCTAGGCTCGCGGCGATCCTCGTTGGGGTACTCCTGTTCACCAACGAGGCGGTGCACGTGCACGCCATGGACCTGCGCGTGTCGCCGGCAACATCTGCTGCAGCGCCGGGTACTCGCGAGGACGAGATGGACAACATCCGCCGCAGTTACGTGGAACTGCGGCGAGACCTGTTGCTTGCCGAGCCCGTGCGGCTTGTACCGGCAAACTCTGAGGTTGCGGTGTATGTGTCCGTCGATTCCCGCGCGAAGGTAACGCTCGAAGCAGCCTCGCTCGCAGTCAACGATCAATTGGTGTGCGACGAACGGTATACCGAGCCCCAGCTCGCGGCGTTGCAGCGCGACGCAGCCAGCCGTCTATACGTCGGAACGCTACCTGCCGGCACAACGTCGCTGTTGATCACATTGGCTGGACATCGACCCAGCGGAAAATCCTGGACGCAATCCGCGAGTCTCGCACTCGGCGAATCCGCAGGACCGCGCTATGTCGAATTCCGACTCGCGCGTACCTCGACCAAAGGTCTGCCAGACATTCTGGCTCAGGCAACACCTTAGCGGGGTTCGGCGCGTGAAGGGCATTGTCTGCGACTGGGTCCTTGGATGCTTACTTGCGACGCCGTCGGTCGACCTGGATGTGCAACCGATCCCGAATCCTCACGATTTGCAGTTCCGTTCGATTCTCTATCAGGTCTATCAGCGGCAAGACGAGCAAGCGCTCGTCGAAGGACTGGTCATAGAGAGCCTAGCGCCCGGCGCGGGGAGAGACCGTACACGCTACCTGCTGGCGGAACTCAGCACCGCATTCTCGATCGGTGCGCGCAGTATCGCGCTGGAGGCAGCCGCCAAACTGGAGTCCGAGACGCTAGCCCCGGAGGATCGCATTCGCGTCGCGGTGCTTTGCGCGCGCGACTCTCATCAACACCGGAATTGGTCCACGCTCGAGCGCGAATTGGAACAGATCGACGGCGCGCGCCGCGAATTGCAAATCTCCGCTCCCCTACCCGCTGAAATCGTCGCCGAAATTTCCTTCATGCGCGCTGAACTGGCTACCGCGCAAGGCGATTACATCCGCGCCGAGGCGATCATTCGCACCGAGCTATCGCAACGCGATAGTGCGAGCGCATTCGCGCTGTTCAACCTCGGCGCTGCTTTGCGCAACAGCGGGATGCCGACGCAGGCAGAGAAAATATTCTCGACGCTCGCGTCGATGCGTGTGTACACCGATGACGCGTTGGATCTGAAGCAGCGCGCGTTGGTGGCGCTTTCGATTGTCAATCAGCAGAGCACGTCATCGGCGTCGGCCGAGGCCTATTTGCGCCAGATTCCTGCGCAGAGTCGTTACCACGACCAGGCACTGGTTGCGTATGCAAACCTGACCATGGCGCACGGCGACTATGAATTGGCGGCTCGCATCTGGTCGATGCTGTTACAGGAATCGGTGTGGTCGAACGCCGGCAAAACTGCCGAGCTGGGTTATCCGTTGAGCCTCGAGAATATGGACCAGCCGCGGATCGCGTTGACTCAGTATCGCGTGGCGGAGGCCACCATCACACAACGGCAACGAGACTTGAGCAACCTTGCCGCACGCGTCGAAGACGCCGATTGGAACAGACGCTTGATCCGCGCGCTGGAGCGTCTGCCGGAAAGCGAATCGTCGTCGGACCCGACGCTTCAGGCGTGGCGGGAGGGACTCGGCCATGACGACTGGTTCGCCTGGCTGACGAGCGACGACGTTCAGCGGCTGCTGCAGGAACTGCGCGAACTCGATCACATGATGACTTGGTCGAGCGATGCATCCCTGACCCGCGACGCAGCATTGACAGAGCGTCGTCGTAGCCTAGCAGCACGCGTAGCACGCCTCATCGATGAGCATCAGCAGCGATTGAGTGCAGCGTTGGCCGCCATCTTACGAGACGAAGTCGCAATGGCCGACGAGCAACTTCGTTTCATTCAAGCTGGCGTTGCCAGAACCACAGACCGGATCGCCCAAGACACGCCGCCGGCGATTGAGCCATGAGACGGGTGTGTGCGATCGCCATCGCGCTTGCAGTCAGCGCTTGCGCGTCGCAGGGTCTGGAAGCTCCAGGTCCCCGCGTAGGCGAAGTTCTCACGGAGCTACCGCCCGACGCGCGCGCGCCGGCGGCTCCGGAACAAATTCAGACGGGCGATGCGGTGGATGCCTATCGTCGCGTCGAGAACACGTTGCCCGACAACTCCGACAATCAAAACGTGGATCGGCGAATCGCCGAGCTGAATCGTCGATTGGGCACTGAACAGGGCGGGTCCGCCGGGGAGCAATCGTATCGCGACGCCATCACGCGCTATGAATCGCTACTCGACGCGCCGGACACCCGTAGCCGCGACGACGTCCTTTACCACCTCGCGGAGACCTACGAATTGCTCGGCGACGTCGCTTCGACGAAGCGCTATCTCGATCGACTCATCGCTGAGTATCCGCAGAGCGACTATCGCGTCGAAGCGCACTTCCGACGCGCCGAGCTTGCGTTCTCGGCGGACGCCTACCAAAAGGCAGCCACCGACTACGCCTACGTTGTCGAGGAAGGCAGTTCAAGCGCGTTGTGGCCCAATGCCAACTACATGCTGGGCTGGGCGCTCCTTAAGCAAAACAAGAACGAGCAGAGCCTCGATCGATTCCTCGTATCGATCGACGTTCTTTTGCGTGATGGCGATACGCTGGACGCCGCGACGCAGGAAATGCTCGACGACACGACACGGGCGATCGTGCTCGCCGTTACGTATCTCGATGGCGCGAGGACCCTCGCGGACCGCCTGGACCAAATGCAGAAGCCGGCCTGGCAATATCGAGTGTACGAACGGCTCGCGGATGATTTGCGGCGCAAGCAACGCTTTCTCGACAGCGTCGCGACGCTGGAAACGTTTGTCGAACGCAATCAGTACGATCCTCGGGCGCCGCAATTTTCCCAGCGCGCGATCGAAACGCTGATGGAGGGGAACTTTCCGGCCGAGGCGCGCAAACACAAAGAAGCATTCATCACGCGATACCGTTTCGACGGCGACTTTTGGGTCGTCAACGGCGCGGGCGCCCGCGATCAATATGTGCCGGTGTATCGCGCGTATCTGATGGAAGTTGCCAAGCTCGCGCATCGAGATGCCCAGCAGAGTCACGCCAAGGACGGCTATCTAGCGGCCGCTGCCTACTACGGGCAATTCAGCGAAACCTTTCACGATGACCCGGCCGCGGGCGAAGCGCTGTTTCTGGAAGGTGAAGCGTTGACGGACGCACACGAACCCGCGCGCGCCGTCGTGGCGTATCAACGCGTGCTGCACGAATACCGCGCTGATCCACGCGCAGCCGAAGCGGCTTATGCGGCGATTCTGGCGCTCGATGAGCTGCTGCGGAGTGCCGAGCAAGGTCAGACAGGGGTGTTCAAGCGGAGAAAGATCGACGCGCAGATCGAGTACGCCTCCACCTTTCCCGCTGCCGCACACGCCAGCGAAGCGCAGGTCGATGCCGCGAACGAGCTGTTTGCGATGCAACAGCTCGATGAGGCGGCGCGACTCGCGCAGGACCTGCTCGCCCGCTCCGACAATCTAACGCCGCGAGTAAGGCGCATCGCGACGTTGATTCTGGCGCAGATCGCCTTCGAACAACTGCAATTCGATGTCGCGGAGGAGCGGTATAGACAGGTGCTGCGCCTCTCCGACGAATCCGTACATGACGACGACGAAATCAACGCCCGACTGCTCGCATCGATTTATAAACAGGGCGAAGCGGCAGAAGCGCGCGGTGATTTCGACACGGCGGTGCGCGACTACCTGCGCATCGCGGACGACGGCCCCGACAGCGAGTTGGCGGTAAAGGGGCATTTCGACGCCGTCGCTGTGTACGAGTCGGCCGAACGCTGGAGCGCTGCCGCCGACCTGCTGCGCGACTTCCGCACCCGCTATCCGCACGATCCGCTTGCAGCGGGCTCGGACACACGTCTCGCCGAGCTGTACGAAAGGGCGGGCCGCAGGCAAGAAGCAGCGGACGCGTTCCACGCAGTGGCGGTGGCAAACGCAGGACAGGAGAAGGGCCGACAGGCGTTGTACCACGCGGCCGAGCTCTACGTGGATGTTGACTCGGCACGGGCGATCGATAGTTTTCTGACCTACGAAAATAGCTACCCGGAACCAACCGACCTGGCGCTGGAAGCGGCTCAACAACTTGATGTTTTGTATCAGCGCACTGACGACGAGAAACAACGCGAGCATTGGTTGCGCAAGAAGATCGAAATCGCAAGTCGCATGGGGGACAACATCACCGATCGAGCCCGCTATCTCGCTGCCGATGCGCAGTTCAAGCTGGCCGCAGCATCACGCCGCACGTTCGATTCGATTGCCCTCTCGGGAGCCCTCGCGAAGCAAATCGCCGCCAAGCAGGCCGCTCTAAAGTCGGCGATTGCCGAGTTCGAAAAGTCGGCAAGCTATGGCGTCGAGGAGTTCGCAACCGCTTCGACGTACGAGATCGCGGATACGTACGCGGCGCTGGCGCGCGACCTGCTGAGTTCGGCGCGTCCGGCCGGGTTGTCCGACCTCGAACGTCAACAATATGACGTGTTGTTGGAAGAGCAGGCGTCACCGTTCGAAGAGCAGGCGATCGCAATACACGAGATCAATGTGCACAGGATGCGACAAGGGATCTACGATGTTTGGATCGTGAAGAGTTTGGATGCATTGCGGCAGTTGATGCCTGCGCGGTATGACAGACAAGAGGTCGTAGTCCGCTTGCTGGAAACGATCCGGTAGCGGCGGCACCGAGCTCAACTCTGATCGGACCTTCGCACCACAATCACCCGTCAGGTGTTCCACCCAGCTCGACTACCCCCTCTTCTGAATGGCCGCGCCTGTTGCATCTGAGCGATGGTATCTGCAGAAAAAACAAGACCCAGTCGCACGCCCTGTATGGCGCCCGCGGCCGCAGGATGACGACCCATGGAATCGCAGGAGCCGCACGTCAAGCCAAGTGGCAATCGCCGATTTGGCGTCCGGCGGGCGCGAATGTTCGGATTGGTGTTGTCGTGCATGGTTGCAGGCGTGCTTGCCTGGAACGGATTCACGGCCACGATGACATGGACGAATACCGAACACTTCTGCCTGTCGTGCCACGAGATGGAGGCGATTCCGTACGCCGAGTACCGCGATACGATCCACGATCGCAATTCCGCGGGCGTGCGCGCGACGTGCTCAGATTGCCATGTGCCCCACGCGCCATGGCCAAAATTCGTGCGCAAAGTGCTGGCCGTCAACGATGTCTATCATCATCTGCTCGGCACCGTGGATACTGCGGAGAAATTCGACGCTCGGCGTCTTCATATGGCGCAAAAGGTCTGGAACTACATGCGATCGTCGGATTCGCGAGAATGCCGCAGTTGCCATGCGGTAGACGCGATGGATCTCGAGGCACAGAGCGGACGCGCGGCGCGCAAGCATGTTGCACTGAGCACGAGCGGACAGACATGTATCGACTGTCACAAAGGAATCGCCCACGCATTGCCAAGCGGGTATGAGCCGGAATCGTAGTGTCGCGCTGCTGACGACGCTGCTGTGTGTCGGCTGTCCGCATGCGGAGACGATCAATCTATCCGAGGCCCGCTGTGGCTTGATTCGCTATTGCTCCGAAATTCCAAACGATGGGATCAATCACGACGCGCAGGGCAATGCGGTGCCGGTAGTCGTCTCGCTCACCGCCGGACCGGGCCATGAGGGCGTATACGTCGCGATCGACGGTGTGAGTTACGGCTCGCCAACCGGCGGCGGCAGCGGGGACACGATCGCGAACGTGGCGCTGACGAATGCTGCCGGCGACGTGGTGGTGCTCAACGCAGTTTTCACACATCGGCGGTACCAACTCGGTGGCACCGGTCGAGGGGGTTACCGTTGGGTGACGAGCTGGAGACTCGAGCACGGGACGCTCACCCGTCCGTGATTTGATAGCCCGTTCGGCGCGAGCCAGAACGTTGCGCTGAAAGGCGCAAAGTACCGTGCAACCCTACCGATTCCTACAGCCTTGCGCCTGCGCCGGCTAAAGCACCCGCCCACTGTGTCCGGCGCACGCTTTCCCCGAGGCTAGACGGCATGAGAGTGGCACTCAGCCGACGCAAGAGCTACATCCTCGCAGCCATTGCGACCATCGCCGCGGCGACGTCGCTGTTCGCGGATTCCGGAACCCTCGTTGGTCGTCCCGCGGATGCGGCTGCGAACGCGGCCCCGACACCTCGCACGGTAACTTCGCGCAACGCAGAGCCATCCGCCGATTTGACACCTGCGGCGGCGAAGTTTCTCTTCGCGCTCGCGCATCGGACCGCCGACGCATCGAATGCCGATGCGTTGTTCGCGCCGAAGTCCTGGTACGTCGCGCCGCCGCCGCCGCCACCGCCGCTGCCCGTTGCGCCGCCTCCGCCGACCGCACCGCCGCTGCCGTTCGCGTTTCTCGGCAGCTACACCGAGACCGACCGGGCGACCGTGTATTTCCTGACACGCGACGATCGCGTGTACGACGTCAAGCTCGGCGACACGCTCGATACCGAGTACACGGTGGATGCCGTGGAGAACGGTGCGCTGCGGTTCACGTACAAACCGCTGAACGTCCAGCAGACACTCGCTCTTGGGGGCACGCCGTGATACCGCGAAACAGAACGCTGCTGGTCGTCCTCGTGCTCCTGCTGTGGGGCTGCGCGTCGCTGAAGGCCGTGGAACTGCACGATCAAGGGGTCATCGACGTCGACAGCGGCCGCTTCGAAGAAGGTCTGGCGAAACTCGAGCAGGCATCGAAGGATGCTCCCGACAACCTCGCCTATCGCTACGACCTGCTGGCCCGCCGCGCCGCGGTCGTTCAGCTGCTCTACCAGGCCGGCGACCGCGCGCACGACGAAGGCAACTTCGACGCAGCAGAAGCCCACTTCCGCCGCATTCTCGCGATCGACTCGAACAGCGATGCGGCGCGCCAAGGCATCAGCGCCATCGCGGCCGATCGCCGTCACGCCGAGGCGATGGACGCGGCGCGCAGTGAATTCGATGCCGGCCACGTAGACGCAGCCGACACGATCGTGCGTCAGATCCTGGCGGAGGACGCCGCTTACGCGCCCGCCGTCGAACTGAAGGCGAAGGTCGAAGCGACGTGGGAACCGCCGAGCGTGACGCGCCGGCTGCACGCCGGTGGCAAGACCCCGGTGACGCTCGAATTCCGCGACGCGCCGACGAAGATGGTGTTCGAAGTGCTGTCGCGGCAGACCGGCATCAACTTCATCTTCGACAAAGACGTTCGCAGCGACGCGAAAACCAGCATTTTCGTTCGCAACGTACCGGTCGACCAGGCGGTCGATCTCGTGCTGGGTCAGAACCAGCTCGCCCGCCAGGTGCTCTCGCAGAACATGATCCTGATCTACCCGAACAGCGATGCGAAGCGCAAGGAGTACCAGGACGAGATCGTCAAGACGCTGTACCTGACGAACACCAGCGCGAAATCCGTACAAGAGCTGCTCAAGACCGTGCTCGTCGCCAAGACGCTGTTCGTCGACGACAAGGCGAACATGGTCGTGATCCGCGACACGCCGGAAGTCGTGCGCATGGCCGAGAAGCTGGTTGCATCGCTCGACATGGTAGTACCCGAGGTGATGATGGAAGTTGAGATCCTCGAGGTGAACCGCAGCCTCATGGACGAACTCGGCATTTCGTACCCGACCACAGCGACGATGAGCATGACCGCGATCGAGGGGCCGGTGTTCACGTTCAACGATCTCGGCAATCAGAACAGCTCGACGATCACGTACACGCCGCCCCCCAGCATTACCGTTAACCTGATGAAGCAGGCGTCGACGACCAACACCCTCGCGAGCCCGAGAATTCGCGCCCGGAATCACGAGACCGCGAAGATTATGATCGGCTCGCGAGTGCCGGTGATCACCCAGTCGGTGACGCCGACCGCCGGAACGGCCGTGACGACCGGCAGCGTGCAGTACCTCGACGTCGGTCTGCAGCTCGAGGTGCAGCCCAACGTGCAGCCGGACGGTGTGGTGGCCATCACGATCAAGCTGGAGGTGAGCTCCATCATCAAAGAGGTGAGGGTGCCATCCTCCGGCACGCTGGCCTACGAGATCGGCTCGCGCGATGCGTCGACATTGCTCAGCCTCAAGGACGGCGATACGGCGATCATCGCTGGCCTGATTCAGGACACCGATACGCGTTCCGCGGACAGCGTGCCGGGCCTTGGCGACTTGCCGGTGATCGGACGCCTGTTCGGCTCGCGCAGCAGTAACAAGGGCAAGAGCGAGATCGTCCTGTCGATCACGCCGCGCATCATCCGCACCTCTGTTCGTCCGTCAGCGGGCAACACCGAGTTCTGGTACGGCACCGAATCGAATACGCGCGGCGGTCCGTTCGTGGGGCAGGGCGGCACGACCCTTCCGACGGGCGCGGTTCAACCGGCGGCCGCCCAGCCGGGCCTGGTTGGTGCCGCCGGGGGTTACGAGGCGCGCGAGCCGTCAACGGAAACCGCACCGCGATCGGGAGCGGCCGTTTCCGCCCCGCTTGCAGTTCCTGCGGGAGAACCCGCTGTCGCGGGGTCCGTCGCGGGTGGCGCCGCAATGGCGCAGGTGAGCGAGCCGGTTGCGGCGTCCACGAGTCCACCGAGTCTCGGCTGGGATGGACCCGCGGCCGTCAAGGTCGGTGAGCAGTTCTCCGTAGCGCTGGCGCTCGCCAGCGACGAACCGCTGGTGCGCTTGCGTGCGCAAGTGCGTTACGACACGTCGGTGCTGAGACTCGATAGCGCCGAAGTTGGCGACGTGGTGCCGATCGATTTTCAGACGGCATCGAAGCCTACGATCAATCCGGCCGCGGGCAACGTACAGATGACGATCGCGGCCTCCAGCGACGTGCCGGTCCGCGGCGAAGGAAATCTGCTCGTACTGCGATTCACTGCGCTGGCCACGCGCGCCTCCACGCCGATCGCGCTGCAGTTCGCGGCCACCGGAAGCAACCGACGCGACGCCGGCGCTGCGGCGCTGCGGCCTCTGTCGATTGCGGTGGTCCCCTGAGCGCTGCGCTGCGCACGCGACAGTTGAGCCGATGAGTAACGGCCGGCAGCGCGGCGGCGAAGTACGTCCAGCAAGCGAACGCGGCAGCAGGACGATGAACGCGAAGACTCGCAATACCGTCCTCAACGCCCGGCGTTGGGTGGCTATGGCCTTGCTCGTTTGGACGACCGTTGCATCGGCCGACGACTTTCCCGTGCTGAAACCGGGACTGTGGGAATACGAACGCACAACGAATTCCGTACGGTCCCCGAGCAAGCCACCCGCCCAGTCGTTCACGCAATGCACCAGTCCGAGCGAAGACATGAAGAACAAATGGAAGCAGCTCGCGGGGGGTGCGTGTCGCTTCACGCCGATCGAGCGCGAAGGCAATCGACACAAATATCGATCGATGTGCCGACGCAACGACCAGGAGGTTCTCGGCGCGAGCGTGATCGATCACGGTCGAGACCGACAGCAAATACACGGTCAATACCGAATCTCGCAGCGGCTCTGGCACCTCAACAGAACTGTTAGTCGCACGTCGCGTGGGGGACTGCACTGTAGCGAAACCGGCCGCGCCATCGCCGAGTTCCGCGCAGGCCGCTCAGCAGCGACTGACTACGGACTGTTTCGGGCGCCCGCGCGGTTGCGGTGAAACCCTACCGCCGGCGTGCGCGATCGACCCACCCGATTGGAAGCATCGACCCCATTCTTTGCAGCACCCCAATGCGGCACTTTGTCGCATAGGGCGGCACTGGCGCGCGCGACGCGCGAATTCGAGCAAGAAGGGGGACTCTCATGCTTACTTCCGGGTTGTTCCGCAATGCGGTGGCGCTCGTCGTCGTGTGCTTCACGGTGCCGGCGATGGCGGCATCGTTTCGGGTGCAGTGTCCTGCGGGGACAAAGTTGCATCCTGCTACCGTGCCCAATGCAACGTACTCAACCTTTACCCAATTGGGGCGCACTGATGGGCTGCGGAATCCAACACCCGCCATGGCGAACCCCGGCATCAAATGCCAGCAGATTTCCGGCGGCGATGGTTTCGCGACCATGGGCGACGGCACGCAGACTTATCTGTTCGGCTTCGGTCCGCTGTCGGGCCTCGTGGATCACGTCGCCGGTTTGGCGGGCACGCAGCCGGCGTCGGTGTTCCTTCAAGACTCGAGCGCACCCGGCCCCCTCGCGCAGATGACACTCGGCGCTCCCTCCCCTGCAACCACCTTCAACGGCGCAGTCGGCCTGGTTCCGGATCCAGACGCAGGCGGCGCGCTCACCGGCCACGTCGATCCGCGGCTGATCATGGATGTCGCCATCATGAACGCCAACCACTCGGCGCCCCTGATGGTGATCGACGAGGGCGACGAGTTCTTCCTCACACTGACCAACGTCGGCCAGATCATGCGCCCCGACCTGTTCGAAGAGCACACCGTGCACTTCCACGGCTATCCGAACGCTTCCGCGTTCTACGACGGCGTGCCTGACGCCTCGGCCGCCATCGCCGTCGGCGGCAGCTTCACCTACTACTACCTCGCGCCGGAGGCGGGCACCTACTTCTGGCATTGCCACATCTCCCCGCCCGAGCACCTGCAGATGGGCATGGTGGGCCAGATTTACGTGCGGCCGAAGCAGGATAAGCTGGCGCTAGCGGCAGACCTCGGCGTGGCACTGAAGGCAGCGAACCAAGTGGCGGCCAACGGTGGGGCGGCAACCGGGGTGGAGTGCAACGACATCCTGTGCACGGGCCAGACCCCGTTGCCGGCAGGCCCAAATCGACTAACGACCGGGGCGACCGGCGCTTTGCAAGGCGCCGGCGCCAAGTACGCCTACAACGATGGCGACGGCTCGACGCGCTTCGACGTCGAGTACCCGCTCCAGATGATGGGCTTCGATCCGAACTTCCACTTCATCAGCATGACCTTCAACCCGCCTGCCTTTGCCGAAATGAAGGACAAGTACTTCATGCTCAACGGGCGCGGCTACCCGGACACGATTAATCCTGCTGCGATAAGCACGCAGTCGACCGACGGTGTCGAGCGTTATGCGCAGCCGATGCGCTCCCTGATCAATATTCCGGCGGGCCAGAAGGCACTGCTCAGGATTTCCAGCCTCAACGTGACCGAGTACCAAACGCTGGCGTCGCTCGGCATCCCGATGCGCGTGGTCGGCATCAACGCGCGGTTGCTGCGCGCCGAGGACGGCACCGACATGGCCTACGACACGAACTCGATCACGCTCGGCGGCGGCGAGTCGCTCGACGTGATCCTCGATGCCACGGACACGGCTAAGTACCCCGCCGGTTCGGTCTTCTACCTGTACTCGCCGAACCTCGACCACCTGTCGAACGACGCCGAGAACTTCGGTGGGCTGATGACCGAAATCAAGATCATCTAGGAGAGGCAGCCATGCGCAACATGAGAACTTTGATCGGTCGACTCCTGCCAGGCACTGCGCTTGCGTTCGCCTCGTTGCTCGCCGTCACCACCCAGGCGGCTGCACCCGGCATCACCGGGCCGAGCTTCGACCTGACCGCCGCCGACGGCTACATCACCCAGCCCAGCGGAGACAGCGTCTATACCTGGGGCTATGGCTGCCACACCGCACCCAATCCGTCGCGATTCGTACCGGCGACGATCGCCGGCGGCAATTGTTCGGCGGGGCGGATGCAACTCCCTGGCCCAACGCTGATCGTGACCCAGGGTCAGAACGTGATGGTCACTCTCACCAACAACCTGCCCGCTGCCGCTGGTAACACCTCGATTCTGTTTCCGGGCTTTGACGTAACAGCCACTGGAGCGCCGGGCCTTCTCACAAACGAGGCGGTGAACGGCGGGACTGCGACGTACTCCTTCGCGGCAAACAAGCCCGGCACGTACACCTACTACAGCGGCACGCAGGGCGACCTGCAAATCGAGATGGGTCTTTACGGTGCGATTATCGTCTTACCGAGCGTGGCGCAGGCATGCCCGGATAGCGTGCAAAGCGGCACCGACTATCGGCTGGCCCCAGCGGCCTACGACCATCCGCAAGCCTGCTACGACCGCGAGTACTTGTTCCAGTTCTCGGAAATGGACGCGCGCATCCATCGCCAGGCCCAAGAGCAGGCGGCGCTTCCGTGTGTGAAGGCAACCGGCTGCATGGTCGTCGAGACCGAGCCCTACCTGCCGGCCTACTACATGATCAACGGCCGCTCGATGCCCGACGACATGGACCCGAACTACGCCATGCAGTACCCGCACCAGCCCTATAACGGCAACCCGCATATGCACCCCGGCGAGCTCACGCTGTTGCGCATCGTCGGCAACGGCCGCTGGCAGCACCCGTTCCACGAGCACGGCAATCACGTGCGCGTGCTCGCGCGCGACGGCAACCTGCTGTTGACCGCGACAGGCAACAAGCTCGCCGGCCCGCTGCTGTTCACGACCACCACCACGCCGGGCCAGACGCTCGATGCGATCTTCCAGTGGACCGGCAAGGGTCTGAATTGGGACGTATATGGCCACGGCTATGACGGCGACACGTCCGTTTGCGTACCCGACGCCAACGGCTACTACACATCGGTTCCGGCGGCGGCGAACTACTACGAGTGGTGCGCCGATCACAACAAGGCGCTGGAATCCAAGCCCTTCGGCCTTGTAGGCAGCGGAGGCCCAATCACGTTGCCCGACGCCAATATCGTGGCCGGCGGCGCGTGGTATGGCGGCAGTCCCTATCTCGGCCCGGAGGCAACCGGGCGCGCGGTCGGCAGCACGCCGATCCCGCCGTCCGGAACGGTCGCCAACGACCCGACGGCAGAGGCCGGCTACGCCTTCATGTGGCACTCACACAACGAGCGAGAGCTCACGACCAACAACGCCTTTCCCGGCGGAATGATGATGATGATGCTGGTGGACCCATGGACCTTCGTCATCAACGAAACGAATTAGAGTGGGGAGATAGACGATGAGATCCAGCGTAGTCAAGGCGAGTCTGGTCAAATCAGGGCTCGCGGCTTTTCTTCTCCTGGTTGCGAGCGGCTCGGCGCTGGCGCAAAGCACGGTCACCCTGACCGCGGCGCCACAGACCACGACGCTACCCGACGGGCAAACAGTCCCGATGTGGGGCTACGACTGCGGCGCTGTTTCAGGCACCGGGGTTTCATGCACGGCGGCCAACGGAGTGGCGCAGACTTTGGCGGCTGGCGACTGGCAACCGCCGCTGATCACGGTGCCGAGCGGCGAGACATTGACTATCACGCTGACCAACGCCTTGAGCTTCGGGCCCAACTCGATCCCGACCTCGCTCGTGATCGACGGCCAGCTCGGCGGCGGCCTGGGAGTACCGACAGCGATGGGAACGCTGGAGGGTGGCCTGCATGGGGCGCAGGGCACGACTTGGCCTGGCACTCCAGTATTACCGGGCGCCTGCGGTGATGAAGGCACGTTCTGCCCGCCAGCACAGGCGAATCGCGTGCGGTCGTTCGCGACTGAAGTCCCGGCCGGCAGCAGCACCCCCCTCGTCTGGACGGCGGTCAATCTCCGTCCCGGCACTTACCTGATCCACTCCGGCACGCAGCCGGCGATCCAGCAC
>CAYUMA010000788.1:0-2702 GCA_964445675.1 uncultured Pseudomonadales bacterium
CCAATCGGCGGGCGGCCCACGCCATCCCCCTTCGGGTACACCGGCTCAACCAGTGCAACGATCTCGCTCCACGGCATCACCCGCTCCATCTCCGCCAGAAACTGCTGTTTGCGCGTCACCTTCCGATACTGTTCGAAGCCCGCTTCAGCCAACGTTCCCTGGCGTGGACGCATCTCTCTCTCACTTGACCTGATCAGTGCGCCATTGTATACCTGTTGGCGTAATAAATCAGAGTTTCCCTAAGATTTCGTCCCTCAGCGTCTCGTACGCGACACGCGTCGTGTTTCCGGCCGGGGTCGCAAACGCGGCGAGACCTTCGACGACGCGCCATCCCAACGACCCCGCACGCTCGCGCCACGTGACCAACGGCAACGCGAAAGGTCCGCGGTTCTCGCCAAACGCACCGCCGCGCACGAACATCGTGCGTCGATACAGTTCGAGCCCGGTCGGTATCGGCGAAAACGAATTTGTCTCCGTGCCGAGACACGCGGTGAACAGAGTCGTGGTCATATCAGCTCGATGCGTCCGATCGACCGGTGCACCGCGAGCGGTGGATTCGTCTGTGTGACCGTGGCGACGTGTTCAACCAACTCGAACGACAACTGCGGCATCGGGCCCTCCTCTTCAAATCTCTTCAGATCGCAGCCCAGTGATAGCATGCTTCATTCCCATTCGTCGACGGACTCGCTCATGCTCAAAGCCGTACAACTTGGCAAAAACACCGCGCTCAACGTGTCGCAGCTGTGCCTCGGCACAATGAACTTCGGAGAGCCCGGACGCGGCCACCAAGGTGACTGGACGCTGGGCCCCGACGACGCGCGTCCATTGTTCAAAGCGGCGATCGACCGCGGGTTGTTCTACTTCGATTGCGCCGACATTTACGGCGTTGGCGCCAGCGAACGCGTGGTCGGTCAACTGCTGCGCGAGCTACTGCCGCGGGACGAATACGTGCTCGCAACCAAAATCGCGATGCCGATGGGGCGCGGCGCGAATCAAGGCGGGTTGTCGCGCAAACATGTCTTCGAAGGGGTGGATGCGTGCCTGACGCGGCTCGGGCTCGACTATATTGACCACCTCGTCATTCACCGCCATCCGCAGGGCATCCCGGGCCATGCGCAGGCGCCGATCGAAGAATCACTCGAAGCACTGCACGACGTCGTCAAAGCCGGCAAGGTGCTCTACCTCGGCGGCTCGTCGATGTTCGCCTGGCAGTTCGTCGAACTACAGCTGACCGCGCAACTGCACGGCTGGACGCCGTTCGTCTCGATGCAGAACCACTACAACCTCGTCTACCGCGAGGAAGAACGTGAGATGAACCCGTACTGCGTGAAGACCGGGGTCGCGCTGATGCCGTGGTCGCCGCTGGCCCGCGGCATCCTGACCGGGTCCTATCAAGGCGGCTTCGCCGGCGGCTCGACGCCCCGCTCGTTGGGTGGCGACCGCATGCGCACGCAGAGCTTGTATCGCGGGGATGCCGTTTTTCCGATCGCCGAGCGCGTCGCCGAGGTTGCCGCGAAACACGGCAAGGCACCCGCGCAGATTGCACTCGCGTGGTTGCTGAGCAAACCCGGGGTCGTGGCACCCGTTGTCGGCGTGTCGAAGATTGCGCAACTGGACGAACTCGTCGCGGCAACGCAGATCGTGCTCGAGGCGCAGGACTTGGAGTACCTCGAAGCGCTGTATCGTCCGGTCGAAAACCTGTTGTCGATCGGGTATTCGTGACCGCAGCGGGTTTACTCTGACTCGGTTGCATCAGTACAGTGTCGGACGCCGCTCTAACATACACAGCGGCGCGAATATTGAGCGGAGGGAGCCACAATGACCGACGTATACGAACTGAAAGCAAAAACCATCGACGGCGCAGACCAGCCGCTCGATGCCTACAAAGGCAAGACGCTCCTCGTAGTCAACGTCGCATCCAAGTGCGGCTTCACACCGCAGTACACGGGCCTCGAAGCGATGTATCGGAAATACAAAGACAAAGGCCTGGTCGTGCTGGGGTTTCCGTGCGATCAGTTTGGTCATCAGGAACCGGGCAACGAACAGGAGATCAAGAATTTCTGTTCGCTCAAATACGACGTCAGCTTTCCGCTGTTCGCGAAGGTCGAGGTGAATGGCACGAACACGCCGCCGCTCTACCAGTACTTGAAAAAAGAGGCGCGCGGTCTGCTCGGCTCTGAGGCCGTGAAATGGAATTTCACGAAGTTCCTCGTCGACAAGACCGGCAAGGTCGTCAAACGTTATGCGCCGACAGATACCCCGGCGTCGATCGAACGCGATGTCGCAAAAATTCTATAACCCAGCCTCGAGATCCCCGCGATGAACAAGACCGCCACTTCCTCGGACCCATCGACGTTCGACCTCAGCGCGCCGAGCAAATCCGAACGCGCGGCGCTGGAAGCGCAACTGTCGCGCGACGAAGCCGACGTACTGTTGCGCCACGGCACCGAAGCCCCGTTCTGCGGCGGGCTGCTGGACAACAAGGAGAGCGGCGTTTATTGCTGCCGGTTGTGCGGCTTGCCGCTCTTTCGCGCGAAGACGAAATTCGACAGCGGCACCGGCTGGCCGAGCTTTTTCGCACCGATTCACGAGAGTCACGTCGTCGCAGTGCGCGACGCGACCTACGGCATGGTGCGCGTCGAGACGCGCTGCGCGCGCTGCGATAGCCACCAGGGTCATGTTTTCCCCGACGGCCCGCCGCC
>CAYUMA010000789.1:0-2824 GCA_964445675.1 uncultured Pseudomonadales bacterium
TGTTTCCGCTGATCCTCAAAAGCCGCACGCGCTTTGTTGAGAAGATAGGCATCTACATAGAGTTTCATTGATACGACTTCCGTCAAAGTAATCGTCGGTGATTTTCGGTTCACAGGATCGAGGTCCAATCAGAGCTCGTGGACAAGAACGTCCACCCTTCAGACGCGACGCCAGCGCTCGCCCAATCCGCACGATTCGCGGCGGGGTAGTATGCTCCTATCGTGCAGCGCACCGCCGCGATCGTGTGGGCCGGATTCTTCTTGTTCGTTGTCGCTTACGAAGAGCCTGCGCTGGGCGAGCAGTTCGGCGACGAGTACAAGCGCTACCGGGCGAACGTGAGGCGATGGTTACCGCGCATCACCCCATGGCGCGGTAGGTGTACGAACGCTGCGCGCCGTCGTCGCCCCTTAGCCTGCCCCTCAGCGTTGAGACGGCTAACGTGAACGACATTCGACCAGCAAGTGAACGCGGTCGCGTCCGCCGAGATCCGCAATGTCGCGCTTCGCCCGGAAGGCGACCGTGATATCGACGAGCCCGGGCTTCGTCAGTGTGATCGCAAGCGTGCGACGTTCCTCGCCGATACCCGTCAGGGGCTCCGCAGATATCAGCACGCTCGCGCCGTCGGGCACGGCGTCCACCAGAGTGGCTTCGAGCGGCGCGGTCAGAAAACCGCGATTGACGATGCGCACCGGCACTTCCAGTGATTCTCCGCAGAAGACCTGCGGCGGCAGCGCCGCGCGTTGCAACACGCTCACACGGACCTCGGGATTGATCGTGATCTCGATCGGCGCTTCCGGTGCGTTCGTCGTCGACGTGTGATGCTCGTGCGCTGAATGATCGTCAGCCGCACGCGCACCGACCGCGCTCATCACCGCCGTCGCAATGAAGAAGGCGAAGCGCACTACTCCACGTCGCATTCGGTCGCGATCTTCTCGTACGTACGACGGGCATGATCGAACGCTGCCGCGGCTTCCGGCTGCTCGCTCTCGCGCATATGGGGCGACTTCACTTCCCAGAGCTTGTCGATACAGCTTCGGCACCACTGCGCGCTGCGTTTGGAAGCACGAACCGGTTTGTCATCCACCAGCACGAACACCGGATGACTGTGGCACGAAGGCAGGATGCGCAACGCCACCCAAGCGCTGCGCGCGAGCATCGTCTCGAACCGGACCTTCTTCGGTGAGCCGTCGGCGACGATTGCCGTCTTTTCGACAACCGTCCCATTCACGACGAGCTCCACCGACACCTCGCGGCTGTTGCCGATTCGCGCGTTCTCGATGTTCCAGTTCTGCAGCGAACCTTGAGTGGCCTTCGCCTCGGGCGTCTGCTCCGGTTCCAATCGTGCCGCCACCGTTGCATCGACGCGGATGGCACTCGGGCGCGCGAGCTTCAACTCCTCTCCGCTGCGACGACCGCCGATTTTGAACGCCAGGATGTGGCTGCGGCCGTCACCGCAATACAGACGGCCTTCCTCGATGCCGCGCACCCACGCTTCGTAGCCCGCGTTGTCGACCGGACGGTCTTCGAGCTGCACGTATGTCCGACCGACTCCCGGACGTTCTCCGGTGACGCACGGATAGTCGGTCTCCCCGACCATCGCGAGCCTGAACCCGCAGTTCAGCAGGTGATACCACGCGTTCAGCTCGGCGAGCGGAAACAGATTGCAGCCCGACAGGAAGTCCGGAACGCCGTGCGTGATATCGACGATCGCTTCGTTCGTGCCGATGGAATCGAACGGCGGGATCTCGTAGTTCGGCAGCTCCTTCGAGTCCACCGCCATTCCCAATGCACAGTGCGCGAAGCCGACGACGCCGCCCTGCGCCTTCGCCCACTTGAGAATCGGCAACGTCCACGACGGCCAGTCTTCGATCTCCTGCGTGCCGGGATAGTCCTGTTCTTTGAGCCGCAACAACACGAGGTGTCCGCTCAAGCTCGATGGAAATCCGGAAACTTCGACGTCGTACCGCAAAAGACTCTCGGCGTCCTTGGCGGTGACGTGTGTTTGCCATACGGCGTTGTTGGCGGCCTGCAGCTCCGGGTGTTCGAGCGTGGCTTCGGGACTCTTCGCCTGTCCGCTGAAGAACTGCTTCTGGTAGTACCAACTCGGTCCCCACGTCAGCACTTCGCCGATGGCGAGGCCCTCGCCGCGCACGTGTCGGATCATCGTTTCCGGCGTCACGCCTTCGGTCGGCGACTGATAGTGCGCACAACCGGCTGCATGAATGTGCGTGTCCCCGGAGTACCAACCCCACTTCGCGGGGTCGATCCAGCGCTTGAGCCGTACATCGATGCGACTCTGCGCCGCGCTGACGAGCACGGTCTGTCGCGAGGTCAGATACTCCGGTCCGCGCTTGCTCACGATCTCGTATTCCCCATCCGGTAAACGCAGCGTTTCGCCATCGCCACGGTAAATCTGCTGATGGAAGAACATGTCCGGCGCGAGACGCATCGCTTGCAGCGGATACACGTGCCCCGCGTTGTCTTTGATCGTCAGAGACGCGACACACCCTCGACCGTCGTCGTCGAGCACGCCGAGCGAGAGCGCACGCGACGCAAGACAATCGAAATCGAGTTCCTTCGGACTGGAAGCGTTGAATGGGATGGCCTGCGGAAACGTGACGAACGTCAGGCTGCCGCGGCGCGACCCGGCATCGCGGCTGAACACCTGGACCACGCGATATTCCAACGGGAAACCCGACAACGGAACCACGTTCACCTGTCTTCCGCCGCGGATCAGTGGCGCAGACTCGTGCATCTCGGTCATCAACCAGAAATCGCGGATGAGCGGGGCCTTGAACAACGTATCCGCAAGGTCGGCGCGTTG
>CAYUMA010000790.1:0-5687 GCA_964445675.1 uncultured Pseudomonadales bacterium
CCCAAGCTCCCCGATGAACGGCGAATCGCGGAAGTCGTACTCCCAGTGCGCTTCGGTGCGCCAATCGCGCGGGGCACCTCGCCCGTCGAGAAACGGCTGCAACGCGCGACCGTCGCATTGCCGGGGCGCGTCGACGCCAACCCATTGCAGCAGCGTCGGCATGATGTCGACGTGTTCGGTGAACGCGGTCACGCGCCCCTTCGCGGTCCCGTCAGGCAGGCGGACGATCAGCGGAATGTGATACGACTGATCGAAAAATCCCGCTTTGCCGTACAGCCAATGATCACCCATCTGTTCGCCGTGGTCGGACGTGAAGACAATCAGCGTGTCGTCCCACTCGCCCAACGCTTTCAGGTGCGCGAACAGTCGGCCCATGTTGTCGTCGACCTCGGCCATCAGGCCGTAATAACTCGCCTGCAGCATTCGATGGCGTACCGGGTCGGTGTGCGCGGCATGACGTCCTGCGTTCAGATGCGCCGCGAGCCACGGGTGTAGTGCGCCTTCAGCGTCGACATCGTCGCGGCGTGCGGGTTCGGGCAGTGCGCGCAGCGGATAACGCGCGTGATACGGATCGGCCGCGACCCACGGCGGATGCGGCGCCCGCACCGACAGATGCACGGCCCAGCCGGGCTCGGTGCGGGCGTGGGCGCCGATCGCGTGTGCCCCGATGTAGTCCATTGCGCTCTGCACGAGGAACCACGTATCGGTGTGATTCGGTGCGAACAGCGACGGTCGCGGGAGGGCCGCATCCGCGTGGTCGGTCGCGCGCAAACCATAGGTCGTGCCGTGATCTTCCGGCAGCGCGTAGCCGAACTGTTTCAGCCAGTCGCGCCACGGCCCGCAGTGTGTCGCCATGTCGACGACCGGCTTGATGCCCGGCAGGATCCCCTCGTCGGTATTCAGGCGCGGATCATCGGCAGTGAGATAGCGCGGATCCGGTGCAGTATGCGTATAGCCGAACAGCGCCGGATCGTAGCCCGCGCGTCGCGCCTCGAGCGCCCAGTTCGTGAAACGCCGATCGAGCGGCGTGCCGTTCGTGCCGGAGCGGTGATTGTGCAGATACATGCCGGTATGCAGGCACGCGCGGCTCGGTCCGCACGGCACCGCGTTGGCATAGTGCCGCTCGAACAACACGCCGTCGACTGCCAGCGCATCGAGATTCGGCGAGCGCACCACCGGATGACCGACCGCGGACAAGCAGTCGCCGCGCCATTGATCGGCCGTTATCAACAACACGTTGTGGTGCCGTCGCGTCATTGCAGCGTGCGCGCTAGATAGGCTTTCAAACGCTGCCACGCATCGAGCGCGGGCTCGAGATTGGCGTTCGGGTCACGATCGACGTGCAACCAGAAGCCGTGCTGAACGTCGTCGTAGATGTGGACGTCGTTTTCGATGCCGGCGCCGCGCAGCGCGGTGACGAAACGATCCACGTCCTCGCGTTTGATGCCCTGGTCGAGGCCCGCAAAGGTCCCATAGACCGCGTGATGCAGGTGTTTGAGTTTCTCCGGGTCATCGACCAGGCCACCGTAGAAGATCGCGGTGCCATCGTGATCCGCGCCGCCAAGTCCGTAACTGAGCGCAACGCCGCCGCCATAACACCAGCCGATCGTTGCGACTTTCCCGGACACGTCGTCGCGCGCCCTGACGAACTTGACGGCCGCATCGAGATTCGCGATCAGTTGCGCAGGATTCGCCAGCGTTTCCTTCCTCAGCGCCATGTTCTCTTCGGGATTTGCGCCGGTGCGGCCCGAATACAGGTCCGCCGCCAGCGCGACGTACCCCTCCGCCGCGAATGCGTCAGCGACCTGGCGCACGCGTTCGCCGAGGCCATCCCACTCGTGGATCAGGATCACTGCACCATGTTTGCCTGTACCCGCGGGCACTGCGAGATAACCCAGCGTTTTCGCGTCCGCCGGAAAGTAAGCAACCGACGTTCCGCGCGGCGCCACACCTTTGCCGAGAATCGCCGCCGGAACCGCGTCGGCGGCGGTCGGCGCAAATTCGATCGGTGCCGCGATCGTCTGGGCGGCGCAGATCATCAATAGCAGCAGCAGGCGTTTCATCTCCCCTCCTCAGTCCCGTTAGCGCTTGCGGATACTCAGTCCAGCGGAATGAACAGACACGTGCGCGCTTGACCTGCGACGTTGCTGCTCTTGTGGCCGCGTCCCGTCGTGTCCTCCGCCAGCAGGATGCTGCCGGGGCCCAGCCGGCGCCGCGTGCCGTCGCCCACTTCGATGTCGACCGAGCCCGTCAGATTGACGACGTACTGGCGCCGCGGCGCATTGTGGAAATCGAGGTCATAGTCGCCGTCGACCTCGCGAAACAGTACGCCGCGCGCGGGCACCATCTTCGAGATGCGACCCATCGGCCCGTCCTGCGGGAATGCGACCTCGATGTCCTCGAAGTGCGACTCACCGTCGGCACCGCTATAAATACGCACGATCTGCACGACAACGACCCTGGCTCGACAGCACTCTGCCAACCATACCACCGCGCTATATGCTTCACAGCATGACCCCCCGACGCATCGCGGCCACCTGGTACACCTACGGCTACGTGCGCGAAGTGGTGCTGATCTTCCCGGTATACGCGATCATGATGGGCGAGCACGGCGTCTCGCCCATCGAGTTGTCGATCCTGTTCTTCGTCTGGTCGACGAGCGCGCTGATCTTCGAAGTGCCCTCGGGCGTGCTCGCCGATCGCCATTCGCGAAAACACCTTCTCGTTGCCGCGGCCGTGATCCGCGGGTGCGCCTTCATCGTCTGGTGGCTGGCGCCCGAGTTCACCGGCTACCTCGTCGGCTTCATCGTGTGGAGCCTGGGTTCGAGCCTCGTCTCGGGCACGTCCGAATCGTTCCTGTACGACACGCTGCGCGCGCAGCCGTCCGCAGCTCCCGACAACGGCGCGTTTGCGCGCATCTATGGCCGCGGCATGGTTGCGAACAGTCTTGGGGTTGCAACGGCGCTCCTGGGCGGCGGCTATCTCGCCGAGTCCGGTTACGCGTGGCCGCTGGCGTTGTCGATCGCAGCACCGTGGCTGGCCGCCGCCATCGTCGCGTTCGGTTTCATTGAACCGCCACGCAGTGGCGCGCCGATCCATGCAGGCAATCGTGGGACACTCAGTGCCGGCCTGGCCGAGGTGCGTCGCAACCGACATGTGCTGGTCATCGTCGCGATGTTCGCCGCGTTGGTAACCGGCTACGGCACCGTCGACGAGTACATCGGGCCGTTCCTCGACGAGAAGCCGGCATTCAGCTTGAGCACCATCGGTGTTATCTACGCCGCGGCGTTCCTGATGCGCACGCTCGGCATGGAGGCCGCGCACCGGCTGCGGGGCCGATCGTTGCGCGCCATTGCACTATTGTTTGCGCTCGGCGCACTCGGCCTTGCAGCCACCGCGACCGTCGACAACCTGTGGTTGATCGCCGCGCTCGGTGGCTGTTTCGCCGCATCGGCCGCCGCGGAGGTGCTGCTGCAGACGCGCCTGCAGAACGCGATCGAGAGTTCCGCGCGCGCCACCGTGACGTCGATCGCCAAGATGGCGCAACACGCGGCGGAACTACTGTTCTATCTGTTCATCGGGACAATTGCGCAGTTCTGGTCCTTCCAGGCTGCGTTTGTGGCGGTCGCGGCGCTGACGTTCGTGCTCGCAATGGTGTTCGCTGCGATCGCATCGTCGCGCGTGGAAGACAGCAGATTGTAGGAGCGATCATTTGTGGGAGGGATCTCCCCTCCAGATCGCGATCCGAAATCGCGGTCTAGAGACCGCTCCTACGAAGAACGGTAATCGTTCAGCCGCCGCGCGCCTTCTTGGCAGCCGGCCGGTCCGCACACTTGGTGCGCCACGCGTCGACCTTCGGCCACTCCGCGAGGCTGAAGCCGCCCGCGGCCGCCCAGTTCAGCACGCTCGCGACATTGAGATCGGCCACGGTGAAGCGGTTACCGAGGAGGTACTCGCTCTTGGTCAGCTGCGCGTTCAGCACGTTCAGCGGCGCCCGCAGCTCGCCGAAGTACTTCATCGCGAGCGCCTCGTCCTTCGCGTTGCCCATCATGCCGGTGCGCGCGAACAGCGCGTTCAGCACCGGCTTCTCGACCTCCGTCATCACCCAGAAGCTCCACTGATTCGCGTGCGCTTCCTCGACGAGATCCTTCGGCGCGAGCGCACCGCCGTATTTCTTCGCGAGATACAGATTGATCGCCATCGACTCCCAGACGATCACGCCGTCGTCGTCGATCACCGGAACGCGCGCATTCGGATTGATCGCTCTGAACGCGTCGTTCTTCGTGTCTTTCGCGAAATGCGTCTTGATGTGTTCGTACGGCACGCCGCACTCCTCGGCCATCCACAACGTGCGCGCGGCACGGCTCTGACCGATGCCGTAGATCTTCAGTTGACTCATCGAATGCCTCGATTGGTTTCTTTCAGGTGGCGCGGATGATACGCGCCCGTCACTGTCTTCGGCATAATTGACATCCCGCCGCATGCGACCGTGTCATGAATCCGACACTCCGCCACATCCTCGATCTGCTCGACGTCGAGCGCATCGAGGAAAACCTGTACCGCGGCCGCAATGCGCCCGAATCGCAGCACGTGTTCGGCGGTCAGGTGCTCGCGCAGGCAATCGCCGCGGCGAATCGAACGATCGACGATGCGCGCCAATTGCATTCGATCCACGCGTATTTCCTGCGCCCCGGCGACTGGAACATCCCGATCCTGTACCAGGTCGATCGGATCCGCGACGGGCGCAGCTTCACGACGCGCCGAGTCGCCGCGATCCAGCACGGGCGCGCGATCTTCAGCATGGCGTCGTCGTGGCAGAAGGACGAACCCGGGCTCGAACATTCCGTGCCGATGCCGGATGTGCCGTCGCCGGAATCGTTGCGCTCAGACAAGGATGCGTATGCGGAAATCGCCAAGGTGCGGCCCGAGGTCAAACGTTTCGCGTATCGCTTCGATGCGATCGACAGCCGTCAGGTCGAGAACATCCTGATGGGCAACACCGACGCGCATCCGCCGTACAAACACACGTGGCTGAAGACGCGCGATCCGCTGCCGGACAACCCCGAGGTGCATCTATGCATGCTCGCGTACATGTCCGATCTCGATTTCATGAGTACGTCGATGTTGCCCCACGGTCGCAGTCCCAGCGGCAGCGCCGATGGATCATTTCAGGGCGCGAGCCTCGATCACGCGCTGTGGTTTCATCGCGCATTTCGCGCGGACGATTGGCTGCTGTTCGCGAAATCGAGTCCAAGCGCATCGGGGGCGCGCGGCTTCGTGCGCGGTCAGTTCTTCAACGCGCGCGGAGAACTGGTCGCGACTGCGGCGCAGGAATGTCTGATTCGGGTTCGGGGGTGAGGAACGGGGTCAGACCCCGTTCCTGGTCTCGCGAATCAAAAAACGAGGGCTGACCCCCGTTCTTAGTCTGGTCGTTACAGTGCTTTGAGAATCGCTTCCGCGCTCGACACTTCGAGCTTGCCGGGCGCCTCGACGTTCAGTGTTTTGACGACGCCGTTCTCGACGATCATCGCGTAGCGCTGCGAACGCTTGCCGAGACCGAAGCCGCTGCCGTCCATCTCGAGTCCGACGGCCTTCGTGAAGTCGCCATTGCCATCGCCGACCATCAACAGGTGTTCGGCATTCTTCGACTTGCCCCACGCGTCCATGACGAATGCATCGTTCACCGA
>CAYUMA010000791.1:0-2507 GCA_964445675.1 uncultured Pseudomonadales bacterium
ATCGCGGTGGGCAAGCTCGCTGATCTCGCGGTGCTGTCACAGGATATTTTTGCGGTGCCCGTGTCGGAACTGCCGCAGACGCGCAGCGTTCTGACGATTGTCGGCGGCCGGGTGGTTTTTGATGCGAAGGTGTTGGACGAATGAGTGGGCGCGATCGCCTGATCGCGATCCGGCCCCCACAGCGGCCATGTATGCTCTGCCTTAATAGAACTGCTTGGCCCCGCAATCGATGATCCCCGCACACGAAGCTCTGCAACGACTGCGCGAAGGCAATCGCCGCTTCACGGCGCACATCGGCAACGCCGAGGCGGAGTTGCGGCAGCGCCGGCGCGCCGCGTTGCCGAAGGACCAGTTACCGTTCGCAATCGTGCTCGGCTGTTCGGACGCGCGCGTGCCGGCGGAGATCGTGTTCGATCAAGGCCTCGGCGATCTGTTCGTGATCCGAGTTGCCGGCAACATCGTCGCGCCGTCGCAGGTCGGCAGCGTCGAGTTTGCGGCGTCGCGGTTCAACACGCGGCTCGTCGTCGTGTTGGGGCATTCGCAATGCGGCGCCATCGAAGCGACGCTCGAAGAACTGCAACGGCCCGCCGAAAATCAGTCGCGCAATCTGCGTTCGATCGTCGACCGGGTCCGGCCCGCGGTTGAAGTGCTGCTGAGGACCGAACTGAGGCACGATCTGGATAAATTGTTGCAGCACGCGGTACGCGCCAATGTTGCGCTGTCAGTGGACCATCTGCGCCACGGCTCCGAAGTGCTCGAGGAACTGATCCGCAACGAAGGTCTGCGCATCGTCGGCGCCGAATATTCGCTGACGACCGGGGTCGTCGAATTCTTCGATGAGGGTGTGATCTCCTGATGCAGTTGGACACCAATGAAGTCGTCGCGGCGCTGACGCGAATGTTGAACGCGGGACCGCTCGATCATCTGCCGAAGCGGCGCGGCGACGTCGAAGTATTGCTTGCGCTCGCAGTCGCGATGTTTCGTCCCCGGCAAACGTATCGAGAAGACGAGGTGAACGCGCAGCTGGCCGCGTGGATCGACAAGTTCACCGTCCCCGGTGCGCTCGATCATGTCACGCTGCGTCGACTCGCCGTCGACCGCAGATATTTGCTGCGCAATCCCGCCGGAACGGCGTATCGACTCAATGCCGGCATGCTCGAAGCAGAGATCTGCGCGCAAGCGCAGTCGATCGATCCCGGCGAGGTACTCGCGTCGCTGCAAACGCAACGCGACAAGCGCAAACGCGAGCGCGCGACGAAACAATAGATGCCGACGCTATATCTGACGTGCGGCCTGCCGGGATCCGGCAAGACGACGCTCGCGAAACGGATCGAGCGGTCCCGCAACGCATTGCGACTGACGGCCGATGAGTGGCTGTTCGTATTGTTCGGCCCCGATCCGGAGCTGCCGAAAATCAAGGGCGCGCCGAGTCCGCAGCGCAATACCGTCGAAGCACTGCAGTGGGGTGTCGCCGCGCGCGCTCTCGCACTGGGCATCGACGTCGTCATCGATTGGGGCGTTTGGAGTCGTCAGGAGCGCGACGACTATCGCGCCCGCGCCGCGGTACTCGGCGCGCGCGTTATTCTGTGTTTTGTTGACGCGCCGCTCGCTGAGTTGGCGCGGCGTCTGCAGGCGCGCAACGCGAATCTGCCGCCGGGTGCTTTCAAGATCGACGCGCATGATCTCGAGTTGTGGTCGACGTGGTTCGAGCGCCCGACAGACGATGAACTCGGCGAGGGCCTCGCCGACATAGGGGAAACACCATGACGCGGCACGTAGCGGCAATGCTTGTATTGATAGTGTGGCTTGCGACGTTCTCGACCGCATCGCTTGCGGCCGCGCCGGATTGCGATACCGGTGAGCGTTACGTCCGGAAAATCAGCCTGGCGTCGGGTCAAACTGCCGTGATCGCCGAAGGTGATTGCGAGGCGCGTTCGATCGGCAGTTATAGCGTGCGCCTGTACCAGTCCGGACAACCCGGCGACGACGCCACGTTCTACGCGGCCGGCGTCATCCTCGAACGCGACGGCACGATCGAAGCCGTGCAACAGGCGGATCTCGATGGCGACGGGCGCGATGAGGTGGTGGTCGTCATCCGCTCGGTGGGATCCGGCGGCTATCTGTCGGCACAGGCGCTGTCGATTACCAACAAGAAGATCGAGGTGCGTTCAAGCGTGAAAGGCTTACCGAAGGACGCCGACCCGGTCGCGGCGCTGACGAAGACATCGCGTGTCGACAAGGTTAAAGGCAAGGGCAAATATCACGATCCGGTCGGCGGCGCCCGCTGACCTGTGCGATGTAGGAGCGATCTCCCGATCGCGATTCGCGGTCTGGAGACCGCTCGCACAGTGGGTGTCTTGTACACGCGATCACTCCAGGTCGGCGAACACCGGCGCGTGATCCGACGCGATCAGACCTTCCTGCTTTTTGCGGTAGTCGCGGTCGATCACGACGTCTTTGAGGCGCTGCGCGACTGGGGCTGTCGCCAGCAGCATGTCGATGCGCAG
>CAYUMA010000792.1:0-1746 GCA_964445675.1 uncultured Pseudomonadales bacterium
CCGTGTACGACTGCCTGGTTGTCGGGGTACCCGATCCTCGCTTCGGCGAGCGTGTCGTCGCGGTTGCGTCATTGCGGGAAGATGCCGTCGCCGATGCAACGGCGCTGATCGAATACACGCGAGAACATCTCGCGGCCTTCAAGGCGCCGCGGCATTTCGTGCTCGTCGAACAGGTCCGGCGCGCGGCGAACGGCAAAGCGGACTACAAGTGGGCGAAGGCCGCTGCGCTCGCCGAGCTGCAGGGCACATGACAGGACTTCCCAACGGCCCCCTCGAGGGGATCCGCGTACTCGATCTGACGAGCATGATCTCGGGTCCCGTCGCGACGATGATGCTCGGCGATCAAGGCGCCGACGTCATCAAGGTGGAGCCTCCCGACGGCGATCTGGTGCGTAGTCTCGGCCCCAACCGTGCGGGATTGACGGCGACATTCGTCTCGTCGAACCGCAGCAAGCGCTCGTTGGTGCTCGACTTGAAGAGCAGCGCCGGCATGGCGGCGTTGAAGCGGCTGATCCCGAGTGCGGACGTGTTCGTGCAGAACTTTCGTCCGGGTGCGATCGAGCGTATGGGGCTCGGCGAGAATGTTGTCCGCGCGTTGCGAGGCGACATCATCTATGTGTCGATCAGCGGTTTTGGCGAGACCGGGCCTTACGCGCACAAACGTGTCTATGACCCCGTGATTCAGGCGTTATCGGGATTGGCGGCAATTCAGGCGGACCGCGATACCCAGCGTCCGCGCATGGTGCGCACGATCGTCCCGGACAAGACGACGGCGTTGACCGCGGCGCAGGCGATCACGGCCGCGTTGTTCGCGCGCGAGCGAACCGGCGCGGGCCAGCACGTGAAACTCGCGATGCTCGACGCGATGGTCGCGTATCTATGGCCGGAAGGTATGACGGGCCTGACGTTCGTCGGTCGCGAAGTGAACGCATCGCGCGCGCAGATCGCACAGGATCTGATCTTCCAGACGACCGACGGATATATCACCGCCGGCGCGGTCTCCGACGCGGAATGGCTCGGCATGTGCAAAGCGCTCGATCGTCTCGAATGGCTCGACGACGAACGCTTCAAGACCGCCGCGGGACGCGTCGTTTATGCGACCGAGCGCCTCGCGATGACGGCGGAGGTCTTGCGCCAACGCAGCAGCGTGCAGTGGTTAGAGGCGCTCGATCGCGAAGGCGTCCCGTGCGCACCGGTGCTGACGCGCGAGCAGGTCATCGAGCACGAGCAGATCCGCGTCAATGCGTTGATCGAGGAACACGACCATCCGGTCGGTGGCCGCATCCGCCAGCCGCGTCCGGCCGCGCGCTTTGGGGGCACGCCGGCAATGATTCGACGCCCAGCGCCGCTGCTCGGGGAGCACACCCGCGAGATTCTCCGCGAGGCGGGACTCTCGAACGCCGAGATCGACGCACTTGCGCCGCAACAGCGGACTGCAATAGCGCCTTGATTCGCGCAGCGTTGTTAATAGCCGCCGTCTTCGGCAGCTTTTTCGGTAATGCAGCGGTTGCGTTAGCCGATGATGCGCCGCTGCGCATCCGTAATCTGGCGCCTGCAGCGGGCATCTACGGTGTGCCGCGCGCATTGGGGGGCGATGTACTCGCGAACGGCTATGAGCTGACGCTCGGCACCGAGCTCGCCAACAATTTCACCGGCACCGCGCGCAAAGCCGCGGTCGCGTATTTTGATGGCGAGACGACGTATCTGACGGTGGGGCTGCGCGGCGCTTTTGCGGGACGTTGGGAG
>CAYUMA010000793.1:0-2547 GCA_964445675.1 uncultured Pseudomonadales bacterium
CGCGCCGACGATCAGCTCGATGCCGCGGTGCGCACGCGTCATCGGTTCGACGGTGAGGCAAAGGTCGCGCGCGTCGGCGCGTAGTTCGCGCACGCGCCGAAGCATCGCTTCGGCAGCGCTTTTCACGGCCGGTGCATCGGCAAGATCAAGGATGACGCCACCGACGTCGGTCTTGTGCGTGATGTCGGGCGAACTGATCTTCAATGCAACCGGCACACGCAGACGCCGCGCGGCATCTGCGGCTTCGGTCGGCGTCGAACAGTTCACCGACGGCACGATCGGAATTTCGTACGCGGCCATCAGTTCGCGCGCAGCGTGCGGTTCGAGCCACCCGCCGCCGCGCGCAAGCGCATCGGCCACGATTGCACGCGAGCGGTCGCGATCGGGCGTGATCACGAGCGGTAGCGACGCAGGTGTCTCCAACAGCGCCGCCTGGTTGCGGTAGTAGTTCACCAGGTACATGAAGGCGCGCACTGCGTCTTCCGGCGTCTCGTAGCTCGGCACGCCGTGTTCGTTGAACAACCGCCGCGCGTCGCGCTGATGTTCGCCACCGACCCAGCTTGCAATCAGCGGCTTCGCAACGTGCACGGTGTGTGCCTCGACGACAGCGCGAGCACAGTCGACACTCGATGCAACCGCGACTGGGCAATTCAGCACCAGTGTCGCGTCGACGTTCACATCATCAATGACGATGTCGAGCGCCGCGCGATAGCGCGCAGCGTCGGCGTCGCCGATCAGATCGATGGGATTGCCGCGCGACCACGCCGGCGGCATTACCGTATTCAGTTGTGCGATGGATGCGTCTGTCAGTTGCGCGAGATGTGCTGCTTCGTCGATCAGGCGGTCGGTCGCAAGAATGCCGAGACCCCCGCCGTTGGTGACGATCGCGAGCCGATCGCCCCGCGGTCGCCGACCCACCGCGAGCATCTCGACTGCGCCGAACAGCTCCTCGAGCGCGAACACGCGCAGCATGCCGGCGCGCTCAATTGCCGCGTCGTACACCGCGTCGGAACCGGCGAGTGCGCCGCTATGCGAGCGCGCCGCACGCGCACCTTCGCTGTGTCGTCCGGACTTGCAGACGATCACCGGTTTGCTGCGCGCGGCGGCGCGTGCCGCCGACATGAATTTGCGCGCGTGGGTGACAGCCTCGACGTACAACAGAATCGCGCGGGTCGACGCGTCATTCGCCAGATAATCCAGTGCATCGCCGAAATCGACGTCCGCCATGCCGCCGAGCGACAACAAGTGCGAAAAGCCGATGCCGCGTGCGTGTGCCCAATCGAGCACCGCCGTCAGCAACGCGCCCGATTGCGTGACGAACGCGATGCCGCCGGCGCGCGGCGTGAGCGGTGCGAAGCTCGCATTCACGTGCGCACCGGGCACCAGGACGCCGACGCAGTTCGGTCCGATGATCCGCAGCAGATGTGGCTTTGCTGCATCGAGCATCTGCTGCTGCAACGCGGCGCCGTTACCCGTCGAGAGTTCCGCGAAGCCGGCGGAGATCACCACCGCGGCCTTGGTGCCACGGCGTCCCAGTTGGTCGATCAACGCCGGCACCGTCGGCGCAGGACTCGCGATCACGGCGAGGTCCGGCGCGATCGGCAATTCCGCGATCGATCGAAACGCCGTTCGGCCGAGGATCGAGTCGCGGTTCGGGTTGACCGGCAGGATCGCTCCGTCGAAGCCTCCATCGAGGAGATTTTCGAACAGCTTGCGGCCCACCGATGCGGGGCGCTCGGACGCGCCGATCAATGCGATCGAGCGCGGCTTCAGGGCGAAGTCGAGATTGCGGATCGACATGGCGTAGACAGTAGCCTCAATGACGGCCAATTGGCACTACAGGGTCGGCGTGCGCGGTACACTCGAGATGCGCGAATCACGGCGAATCACGATGAGACTGTCGTTCCACGGCGCTGACCGCGGCGTCACCGGCTCGTGTCACCTCCTCGAATGCAACGGCACTCGCGTGTTGATCGATTGCGGGCTCTATCAAGGCGGTCGTGAGATCGACGAAGAGAACGCACAACCGTTCGGATTCGAGCCGCGCGACATCGATTTCCTGCTCTTGACGCACGCGCATCTCGATCATTGCGGGCGGATCCCGCTGTTAGTGCGGCGCGGTTTTCGCGGCGAAATCATCACCACGGGAGCTTCGCGCGAACTGGCTCAGCTCGTGCTGCTCGATTCCGCGCATCTGAACGAAGAGGAGGCGCGGCGCCGCGCGGCGCGCGATTCGCGCCGCGGCCGTCGCGAAGCGAACGCGGCGCCGCTGTATTCGATTCTCGACGCGATGCGCAGCTTCGAGTTCTTCGGCCGCGCCGCGCACTACGACAAGCCGCTGGATCTAGTTCCGGGCATACGCGCCACGTTCGTCGACGCGGGGCACATTCTCGGGTCCGCCTGCGTCCGTTTGGAACTGACGGAGGCGTCGCGCCGTCAAAACGTGCTGTTCTCGGGCGACCTCGGCAATGCGGGCAGGCCGCTCCTGCGCGATCCCACGGTGCCGCAGCCAAGCGACGTCGTTGTGTTGGAAATACGGTACGGCGA
>CAYUMA010000794.1:0-3462 GCA_964445675.1 uncultured Pseudomonadales bacterium
ACGCGCGCAGCGCACGTACATCAATACCGATAGCCAGCTGCTGCTGTTGCGCCACGCCTTCGAGACGCTCGACTGCATCGCCGTCGAGTTCCGCACGCACTCCTTCAATCACCAGACACGGCGCGCGCTCGAACGGGGCGGCGCCAAGCTGGACGGGATATTGCGCTGTCACCAGCGCGCTTCGAACGGCACGCTCCGCGATACTTGCGTGTACAGCATCGTCGCGTCTGAGTGGCCGACCGTGCAGGCCCACCTCTCATACCAGCTCACGAAGGCGCGTTGACGGAGCGCGCCGCAGGCGTCGCGTGACGCAATCGCTTCGCGAATCGCCTATTGCCGATCTATCTGATCGGGTGCGCTGACGATACCGTTAAGGTGCCCTGCTCAAATGCACGTGGACACGCGCATGGCTTCTATCCCGCGCTTCGTCGGGCCGGCCTCAGGAGGGTCCGAATGCACGATTTGAGACACACCTACGCGAGTCTGATGATTCCGGCCGGTCAAGACATTGTGCATGGTGGCCAGGGGCAGAATTGAACTGCCGACACGCGGATTTTTCAGTGAACTGATTTTGTGATCCAGCGTAACCCAACGTGATCGAAACAAACGTTTAGCAGCGGTTTCTTTCCACCGTAGATTGGATCACGGTGAGTGACGATAGATTGGGCACCCGGGTGGGCACCTTGGGTGCTCGCGATGTCGCATCCGCTGAGATCCGCTTCCCAACGTTCCCTACTTCAGGCTCTGCGTAATCGAATCAGCAGTCACGCTAATCCGCTTCAGGATGTTGGACAGCACCGCGAACGATTTCGTGTAGGCGTCCAAGTACTTCTGCAATCGCTCCATCAGTTGCGTCGCTTCGTCCATCTCACCGACCTGATCTTCCAGCGTTGCAGTTGTGGCGTCTAATTCCTCCATGGCATTGCGAGAATCGGCGACCAGCTCCTGTAAAGTGGTGGCCGCAGTACCGAGGTTCGAAACCCGCAGCGAATCGATCCGATCCAGCAGCAATGGCACGACGGACTGCAGGAATGCTTCACTTCCCCTGTACTTCAATTGATTGGTACCCACGACGAGCTTAAGTTCTACGGTGCGTCTCTTGCGCATGAGCGTTCTCCTGTCTTTTAACCAGAGTCTCGGGAGCCAACGCTATCTCAGATCGGCCGTGGGTGCCGGCGGCAGTCATTGCCGCCGTTCACCCTGAAGTCGACGTCGTGCAGTGGGACGCCGCAAGACTGATTCGACGATCGAGTGCGATTAGATCAGCGCCGTGACTGTTCCACGATGCATGCAGTAGGCACCAAATGGGCACCGCGCCGTAGTCCAGCTGTTGGCAGTCTGCGCAAGCAACTGATTTACATGGTGGCCAGGGGCAGAATTGAACTGCCGACACGCGGATTTTCAGTCCGCTGCTCTACCAACTGAGCTACCTGGCCGGGCGGATAAAACTGGAAGACCGTCTTGATCGAGCCGCCCTTGATATGGAGCGAAAGGGCGCCGGTCGCGAGAGGGCGGTATTAAATCGACTGACCCCAATTGCGTCAAGGCAGCGGTCACGGTTGCGTCGGCGGCACGTAGCCCTCGGCGGCGTCGACGTCGGCGTTGTTGAAGAACCGGTCCATCTGCTCTGCCAGATACTTGCGCGCCTCGGGATTCACGAGGCTCAGGTGCTTTTCGTTGATCAGCATCGTCTGATGCTCTTGCCACTCGGCCCACGCCAATTTGGAAACGTTCTCGAAGATGTCCTGTCCACGCTTGCCGGGCATTGGCGGTGCGTCAAGACCCTCGAGATCCTTGTGGTATTTGCGGCACTGAACGGTGCGAGTCACAACATAACCGGCTGAGCTGCGATGAGGCCCAACAGTCTAACGGCCACGGCGGAAAGCCCAAGGGGTTCGTTGTCGCCCGCGTTGTACCAGCGAAAGCGGTCGAGATCGGCGACGAAAGGCGACGCAGCGCGAACTTCGATGCGCAATGGCTCGATGTCCATGTGGAAGTGCGTGAACGTGTGGCGAAAGCCCGTCAGCGCCTGACTCTCGACCACGCTCGACTCCCGCACGCCGACCTCCGCGAGCAAAGCATCGACGCAACAATCCGCGTCGCGTTCCGGCGGACTCCAGAGGCCGCCCCAAAGTCCGCTTGGCGGGCGGCGTTCCAGCAAACAGCGCCCGTCCGCATCGGTGAGCAGGAACATACGCACGCGCCGCACCGGCAACGTCTTGCGCGGTCGTGGTTCGGGGTAGTGCTCGATTGAATCACTCTGAAAGGCGATGCACTGCGCGGCGACGGGACACTCGCCGCAGCGCGGCTTGCCGCGAGTACACACCAACGCGCCGAGATCCATGATCGACTGTGTGTAGTCGGCGACGCGACTGGTCGGCGTGTTTGCTTCGGCGTGTCGCCAAAGTAGATCGGCAACTCGGGTCTGCCCCGGATAACCCGGCACAGCGTAATAGCGCGCCAGCACGCGCTTGACGTTGCCGTCGAGAATCGGCGCGCGGACGCCATGGCCCGCAGCGAGGATCGCACCGGCCGTCGAGCGTCCGATGCCCGGCAGCGCGATCAGTGCATCGAAGTCGCGCGGCAGTGCCGCGGCGTGCTCGTCGACCAGGCGGCGGGCCGTAGTGTGGAGGTTGCGTCCGCGTGCGTAGTAGCCGAGCCCGGTCCAGAAATGCAGCACCTCGTCGATCTCGGCGCGCGCCAGCGTCGTCACGTTGGGGAATCGCGCGATGAATCGATTGAAGTATGGGATCACCGTTGCGACTTGTGTCTGTTGCAGCATGACCTCAGAGATCCACACGCGATACGCGCTGCGCGGGTGCTGCCACGGCAGATCCTTGCGGCCGTGCGTATCGAACCACGCGAGCACTTGGTCGGCGAATGCGGTCATTGCGTCAGGGTGACTTCGGCTGGGGCTGCTTGCCCTTCTTGAACATGTCGAGCAATGAGCGCGCGGCGTCGCGATATTGTTCGGGGACTTTTTCGTCAATCGCACGATCGAGTCGTTCCGTCATTTCCGGATCGCTGCCGGACAATGCGTCTGCAACGAGACGGCGTGTGGCCTGCGCGTCGGCACCGCATCTGGGCTGTGCGATCGATCCGTTGCAGTGTATCGGCAGCGGCAGTCCCATCAGCGTTTTGCCGACGTCGAAGATTGGATACGGGGAGTCGGCGTTGACCGTCACGGTGACGCGCAGATCGAGCGTGTCCGCGAGCACGTCAATCTTGCCGGCGCCTTTGAGTGTGAGATTGTCCAGCGCAACGTCGAATAGCTGATCCGTGCCGTCGGCGTCCCACGTGCCGGCGAAGTGCTTGTACTTGAGGCGATCCGGCCACGCGCTGACGCGTTCCGTGCCGCCAATGAGGCGCGCGATCGCGAGCGATGCGTTCTTGATCTCTTTGATTCCGATGACCCCTTCGCCACCGTCGAATGTCGTGTGGCCGGCGAACGAGGCGAGGAGT
>CAYUMA010000795.1:0-2276 GCA_964445675.1 uncultured Pseudomonadales bacterium
TTTTTTCGCGCGGCAGCTGCATGATTTTGCTGCGGATCCGCCGCGACAGGTCGGTCCAGCCGTCCTGCACCAGATCTTCCTCGGCCATGCCGAAACCCGCCTGGTTAGCGGTGAAATTTTCGAGCCAGCGCCGCTGCCAGCCCGGCGTCGCAATTTCGGCGAACCACTGCCGATCGATCGGCACGTTGGCGCGCACGTCGACCGACGACGGTGTGCGCTGAAATACCAACAGTTCGCCGCAGGCGCGCGCGAGATGCGGCACGCACTGCACGGCGGTGGCGCCGGTGCCGATGATCGCGACGCGTTTGTCGCGCAGCTTGTCCATGGGTGCGCCCGACGGATCGCCGCCGGTGTAGTCGTAGTCCCAGCGGCTGGTGTGGAACGAGTGCCCCTTGAATGACTCGATACCGGGAATGCCCGGCAGCTTCGGCACGTGCAGCGGCCCGGTGCCCATGCCTAAGAACTGCGCCGTGAATGCGTCGCCGCGATTCGTGCGAATGCGCCAGCGCGATTGCTCGGCGTCCCATGCAAGGTCCGTCACTTCGGTGTGGAACAGTGCTTTGTCGTAAAGGCCGAACTGCTCACCGATGCGCTGGCACTGCGCGAGGATCTCCGGCGCGTGCGCGTACTTCTCGGTCGGCATGTGGCCGGTTTCCTCGAGCAGCGGCAGGTAGACCATCGACGCGGTATCGCATTGCGCGCCGGGATAACGGTTCCAGTACCAGGTGCCGCCGAAGTCACCGCCTTTTTCGATGATGCGCACGTCGGTGATGCCCGCTTCGACCAATCGCGCGCCGGTCACGAGGCCCGCGAAGCCGCCGCCGATGAACGCGAACGTGACGTGGTCGGTCTTGGGTTCGCGCGGTGTGAACGGCGTGTAAGGGTCCTCGAGGTAGTGCGCGAGTTGCCCAGCGACGCGCACGTATTGATCGTTACCATCGGGGCGCAGGCGTTTGTCGCGTTCTTGCAGATACTTCGCGCGCAACGCGTCTTTGTCGATCATCGTGGGCTCCTTGCGAGCGACGATGATATTCGATCATCGATCCGCGCGGGCGCCCCGGCCGGCCAAACGGTATGCTTCCAGGCCCACGTCAAATCATCGGATGAGATCGCCATGACCAATTACATTCCGCCCCGAATCGACTGGGTACGCAAACAAGTCGAGTTGTACGAAAGCAGCGGCGGCACTAAAGGCAGCACGCTGCTCGATACCGGCATGCCGTGCATCATCGTCACGCACGAGGGCAACAAGACCAGCGCCGTGCGCAAGATTCCATTGATGCGCGTGAAGGTCGCCAACAGTTATGTGCTGGTTGGGTCGATGGGCGGGCAGCCGAAGAATCCCGTGTGGGTCTATAACTTGAGAGCCAATCCGGACGTCGAGATACGCGACGGTGTGACCGTGACGAAGATGCGCGTGCGTGAAGTGCCGGAGGGTCCGGAACGCGAGCGCCTGTGGACGGCGAGCGCCGCGGCGTATCCGCCGTACAACGACTATCAGGCGAAGACGACGCGACGCATTCCGGTGTTCGTCGCCGAACCCGTCTGACGGCGGTCGGGGTTGCTATTGAACGACGCATAGGCGGAGACTTCGCCGCGGGGGAGACTTGATGTGAGGGTGCGCGCCAGTGGTAACGCCACTGCTGGGGTGCGCGGCTCTACCTGTTGTTCGGTTGATCTTCCAATTCATTCAACGAAGCAGGGTAATTAACATGAAAAAAGTGATGTTGCTGGCCGTCGCGGCCTGTTTTGCATGGCCGGTTTACGGCGCCGAAACCGGAGAGATCGTCGAGATGTTCGGCTGCAGTTTGCGAGACGGCAAGGCGATGGCCGATTTCGATGCCGCCGCGGCGGCGTGGCAAAAAGACATGGAGAAGAACGAAGGTGTGAAGAGCTACTTCGCGGCCGTACTCGTGCCGTATCGCGCTACGTCCGACTACGATCTGGTCTGGATCGGGTCGAATCCCAATCTGAACGACTGGGCGAAGGGTGCGGCCGTCGACTACACCGAGCTAGGTCGCGCGACTCAGGCGCGGTGGGACACGGTTGCGACGTGCGACGCGGGACTCTACTTCGGCGCGGGACTGCTGGTATGAGGAGCTGAGATGAGCAAGGACGATCAGAGCTGGATCCCCGATCACGTCGATGTCGACTGGTTCGTCGCGCCGACGCGGGCGGCTACGACCATCGTCCAGACGCGCGCTCACGGCGATCCGGTCGGGGCGCACCGTGATGGCGATCGGGTGATCTTCGAGCGCGCGGCTCCCCGCGTGGCG
>CAYUMA010000796.1:0-1717 GCA_964445675.1 uncultured Pseudomonadales bacterium
CGATGGATGCCGCCGCCAGTTCCGTGCCGGCGGGTGCCGCCGGCGTGCGCTTCCTGCCGTTTCTGGCGGGCCAGATCGCGCCCGAATCCCGTCCTGGCGCTAATGCCGTGTTCACCGGGCTGCGCGCGGCGCACGATCGCGCGACGCTCTATCGCGGTGTTCTCGAAGGTGGCGCATTCGCGGTGCGCGCGGTATTCGATCAGATCGTTGCGTGGTGCGGCGAACCGACAGTGATCCGCCTCACCGGCGGCGGCGCAACCAGCGCGCTCTGGTGCGACATTCTCGCAAACACGCTGGGTCGGACCGTCGAATCGTCTGACGCGGCGGTCGAGGGGCGCGGTGCGGCGATATTCGCGACGGTGGCGCTCGGTCTCTATCCGGACTACGACACGGCGGCGCGCACACTGGTGCCGGTCAAACTCCGACACCTGCCCGATGCGTCGGTGGCGGCGCAATACGAGACGTTGTATCGCGACTGGCAGCAGGTAGCGGACGCAACCCGACGGCTAGATCGCACCACGAGGAGCAACCCGCTTCTGTAGTTCAGACGATAGTTGACGGCGGTCCGCGGACGATGCGGGCCTAACTGCAGAGCGTCATGAGCTAGGCGCCGCTTTGAGGGGAAACCTCTCTGGATGCCGAAGCGTCTCGATACCCAAATCAACATCGAGGTCTGGCCAGTACAAGTGACCTGGAGCCGGCTCCTCTACGTTGATGATGGCGCCTACCGTCACATTCTTGAACCAAGGAAAATCGGCATAAGACATGAAGAATTCCTCGCCATGCGCAAATAGCCACACTCCATGTCTCGAGATGTTTGTGACCTCAATCGGGGAAGTGCTTGCGCCAAGCGGCGACGAGCTCATCGTTGTGCACCTCAATTATCTGTTCGATTTCGCGCAATTGTGCTCGGCTAAGGCCGTAATTCCCAGCCAGCTCCAATTCTGGCTCCAACCAGAACTTTGCTTCGCCGTCCTGCGACAACGCATGTACATGCATCCGCGGTTCTTCACGCGAAAGGAATAAGAATCGGTAACCCTTTTCTCTGAAGACAGTCGGGCTCACGACAGGCGTCTCCAACGGTTGACTTGCGCGAGCAACGCGTCGTCCGCGGCAAAATCGAACGTATAGCGGTCCCGGCCTTCACGGACGTACCACGCGTACGAATCGCGAAAGCCGTCTTCGATGCCGAACCGCGGTGTCCAGTCGATATCGCGCAACGCCTTGTCGATCGACAACAGCGCGGTGCCCGTCAGCGCTTCGCCCCAATGCACCAGCGGCGGCCGCTGTTTGCGCGCGAGTTCCATCGGTACCTCGACGATGCGCGCGTGAACGCCCATCGCACGAGCGATCAGATTGACCACGCCGACGATGCTCGTGACCTGTGCGCCCGAAACGTTATACGCCTGCCCCTTTACGCGCTCGTTGCCGATCAGCGAAGCCATCAGACGCGCGACGTCGTTGATGTGCACGAGTTGCAGCGCTGCGAAGCCGTCGCCGGGAATCAAGATCGGCCGCCCCGCTTCGAGGCGCGCGAAGAAAGCCGGGTCCCGCGTCGGCTGCGGACTTCGCGGCCCGAGCGTGTGGCCGACGCGCAGGCACGTCGCCGGAAATCCGTCCCGTTGCGCGAGTCCCAGCAGCAGATCCTCGCAGCGCACCTTGCCGACGCCATACGCCTTGCGTGGATCGTCATCGTCCGCCGCGTGACGCGCGAAGT
>CAYUMA010000797.1:0-1649 GCA_964445675.1 uncultured Pseudomonadales bacterium
GTATAGCGGTCCCGGCCTTCACGGACGTACCACGCGTACGAATCGCGAAAGCCGTCTTCGATGCCGAACCGCGGTGTCCAGTCGATATCGCGCAACGCCTTGTCGATCGACAGCAGCGCGGTGCCCGTGAGCGCTTCGCCCCAATGCACCAGCGGCGGCCGCTGTTTGCGCGCGAGTTCCATTGGTACCTCGACGATGCGCGGTTGAACGCCCATCGCGCGGGCAATCAAGTTGACGACACCGACGATGCTCGTGACCTGTGCGCCCGAGACGTTGTACGCCTGCCCCTTCACGCGCTCGTTACCGATCAGCGAGGCCATCAAGCGCGCGACGTCGTTGATGTGCACGAGTTGCAGCGCAGCGTACCCGTCACCCGGAATCAGAATCGGCCGGCCCGCTTCGAGGCGCGCGAAGAAAGCCGGGTCCCGCGTCGGCTGCGGACTTCGAGGCCCGAGCGTGTGGCCGACGCGCAGGCACGTCGCCGGGAAGCCGTCCCGTTGCGCGAGTCCCAGCAGCAGATCCTCGCAGCGCACCTTGCCGACGCCATACGCCTTGCGTGGATCGTCATCGTCCGCCGCGTGACGCGCGAAGTGCTCGTGGATCGGTTGCACGAAGCTGCGGCGATACACCGCCTGCGAACTCGTGAATACGTACTGAGCGACACGCCCCCCGAAGAGTTCGAGCATCGGCTCGAGGTCCGCGAGCACGAACGCGGTGTTGTCGAATATCACATCGAAGGCATCGCGGTGATCGGCCAGCGCTTTTTCGAACTCCCCGGGAACGCGCCGATCCGCATGGATGCGGCGTGCGCCGTCGGGCAGCGGCGCCACGTGACTGTTGATCAACGTGACATCGTGGCCGCGCCGCGCAAGTTCGAACACGAGGTCGAGGCCGATGTAACGATTGCCGCCGGTGACGAGGACTCGCACTACTCACACTCCTTCTGTGTGTTGGGCCGCAGCATACGCGGCAGCGGCGGCACCGGCACGGCGACCGGTGGCGAACACCGCGGTCAGCAGATAGCCGCCGGTCGGTGCGTCCCAGTCCAGCATCTCGCCGGCGCAGAAGACGCCCGGCAGCGCGCGCAACATCAATGACTCATCGAGCGCTTCGGCGCGCACGCCGCCCGCGCTGCTGATCGCCTCCGCGAGCGGCCGCATTGCGCGAAGCGTGATCGGCAACGCCTTGATAGCGCGGGCCAGCGCAACGGGATCGCCGATCGCCGCGGGCGGCAGACATTCGTATACGAGCGCGCGCTTCACGCCATCGAATCGCAGCGCCCGTGTCAACACGCTCGCGAGCGTGCGTCCTGCGCGCGGACGCACGAGCAACTCGGTGACTCGCTCCAGCGCAACGTCCGGCGCGAGGTCTACACGTAAACACGCGGTACCGCGGTGATCGAGCGCGCCGCGTAACGCGTCCGTCAGCGCGTACACGACCCCGCCTTCGACGCCGTAGTGCGTAAGCACGAACTCTCCGCGCCGCGGCAGCTTTGATGTGGGAGCGGTCATTTTTGGGAGGGATCTCCCCTCCTGACCGCGATGGCCGTCCAATTGTCCAATCGCGATCGGGAGGGGAGATCCCTCCCACAAATGACCGCTCCCACAAGAATCGCGGTGCTTATCCCATTGTCTAGTGAGCGCGTTCGG
>CAYUMA010000798.1:0-2838 GCA_964445675.1 uncultured Pseudomonadales bacterium
ATTCCGCGTGACGCCGCAACTGCTGCAACTCGGCGTCGTGTGGGCGTTGGCGCTCGGTTTCGTCGGTGGCCTGCTGCCGGCTTTGCGCGCTGCACGCACGCCGATCGCCGCAGCGTTGCGCGGCGAGTGAGCGAGGTTCAGCGTCAGGCGCCGCCTTTCGTCATCGCGCGCTGATACGCGGGCCGCGCTTCGATGCGGTCGACGAACTCGGTCAGGTTCGGGAACGCCTCGCGGCCGTTGAACGTCACGGCAACCTGTGCCACGAACGACAGGTTCACGTCGGCGCCGGTCAGATCGTTGCCGACGAAGTAGTCGCGCCCCTGCAATTCGTTGTTCAGGAAGCCGAGGTGGTTCTGCGTCTCGCTCTGAATGCGCGGTAGCAACGGCGCACCGGCGTCGCCGAGGCGCCCGACATACAGGCGCAACATCAGTGGCAACATCGCGGAGCCTTCGGCGTAGTGCAGGAATTGGATGTAGCGGTTGTAGTCCTTGGTGCCAACGGGTGGTGCGAAGCGTCCATTGCCGTAACGGCGCACGAGATACTCGATGATCGCGCCGGATTCGAAAATCACCTCGCCGGCGGCACCAGAGGTGCCGGTGTTGTCGCGGATGACGGGCGCTTTGCCGAGCGGATGGATGGCCTTCAGTTCGGGCGGCGCGAGATTGGTCGTTGCGTCGCGCTTGTACATGATGAGTTGGTAGTCGAGCCCGAGTTCTTCGAGCATCCACGTGATGCGGCGGGATCGCGACGCGTTGAGGTGATGGACTTCGATCATGGCTGACTCCTATTTTTACGGTTCATGAGCCGCACCGTACTTTGACTGCGGTCGCTGCGGCAAGCGCTGGCTATGCACTTGTAGGAGCGATCTCCAGATCGCGATTGCACGGCGATCGCGATCAGGAGATCGCTCCTACAAGTAATCCGGAAATTTTCTTCAAGAGGGTGTTGCACGAGGGGGACTAAGATGGCGCAACACAAATCGCCGGACACGTCGATGGAACACACGAACTCCAACGTCGATCTCCACCTGCTCGATCTGGTGACGGCGGACATGGAGGCGACGGTGGCGTTTTACCGCGCGCTGGGTGTCGCCATTCCTGAGACGGCGATCTGGCGCACGGCGAGCGGGCCGCATCACGTCGACATTACGCTGCCGGGCGGGATGACGGTTCATTTCGACAGCGCGGCGCTCGCTAAGGTCTACAACCGCGGCTGGCGGGAACCGACCGGCGTGGGTTCACGCGTGATCATCGGTTTCCGCGTGGCGTCGCGCGACGCCGTCGATCGCACGCACGCACGACTTACGAATCTCGGCCACCGCAGCTCACAGCCGCCGTACGATGCGTTCTGGGGTGCTCGTTACGCGATCGTCGAGGATCCGGACGGCAACTATGTCGGCATCATGAGCCCGTTGGACCCGGCCCGGAAAGGCGCACCGCCGGCGCTATGACGAGCGCGGCTCCGGTGAGTTGCAGTCCCGTTACGTGATCTCGATGCCCACCTGTGTTTCGGCGATCGTGGGCGTGGGTCGCGTCTCCTTCATCAACGCCATCGCGACGATGCCGACGCCGGCCGCCGCCATCATGTACCACGCCGGCGCCATCGGGCTTCCCGTCGCCTTGATCAGCCACGTGACATACGGCTGCGCGACGCCGCCGAACACCGCAACGCCGATCGCGTAGACGACCGCGAGGCCGGTGCTGCGAACGTCTTTGCGCAGCGACTCGGTCAAGCAGACGAGGGCGACCCCGACGCTCGTGGAACTGAGCGCGCTGAGCAGGCCCGTCGCGATGATCAGCGTCAGCGCGTCGTGGTTGCTCACCATCAGACTGAAGGCGGGAAAAATCGCCAGCAGAAACAGCACGCGCGCCGTGATCATCACCGGCTTGCGGCCAAAACGATCCGACAACGCGCCGCCGAGCAGCGCGAAGACGACGCCGCTGACGCCGTTGGCGACCGACGCGCCGAACGAGTCCGCCTGACTCATGTGCAGCGTCTCGGACGCGAAGGTCGTCATGTACAGCAACACGTACGTGGACGTCGTGAAGCTCATGATCATGCCGAGCCCAAGCAGGATGGGTCGCGCGTGACTGAACGCGCCGCGCCCGGTCGGGTGAACGAGGGTCGGGGCTTCGTGACGATGCAACGTTTCCGGCAGGTTGCGGCGCAGGTACAGACCGAACGGCAACACCACGGCGCCGAGGCCGAACGCGATCCGCCAGCCGAAATCCTCGAGCTGCTGCGCCGTCAGCAGATAAGTCAACACGAGGCCGATCGTCGCGCCGGTCAATGACGCGATCGCCTGACTTGCGCTTTGCCACGAGCCGATCAACCCGCGCCGATGCAGCGGCGCCGCCTCGATCAGGAACGCAGTCGTGGGCCCAACCTCGCCGCCGAGCGCAAATCCCTGTACGAGTCTGAAGACGAGCAACAATACCGGCGCCGCGGCGCCGATCATTGCGTATGACGGCGTCAGCACGATGCCGATGATGCCGATACCCATCAACGTGAAGCTCAACACCATCGCCGGGCGGCGTCCGGCGCGATCACCGAATGCGCCGATCACAATCGCGCCGACCGGACGCGCGACGAAACCCACGGCAAACGTCAGCAAGGACAACATCAGGTTTTCGAACGGCGTGTGCGACGGAAAGAACGTCCGGCCGATCTGCACGGCGAACAGCGCATAGGTCGTGAAGTCGTAGAACTCGAGCGCGTTGCCGATGACGGCCCCGGTGATCTGGCGCCGTGTGATCGCGGGGTGCTGCGGGTTCGACTCTGCCATGGATCAACCGTCGGAATTTTGGATCGAGCAGTTTACGCTACGTTGGAAGGCG
>CAYUMA010000799.1:0-2062 GCA_964445675.1 uncultured Pseudomonadales bacterium
AGTCATGAGCGGCAAGACCCAGCGCAACGCCAACCGTGCGGCGCAGGCGCTGAAGTTGGCCGCTGCGGCACTGCGTCCGAGTCAGTCGGCTCCGGGCGCCTACTTCAGACGCTTGTGTACGCGCATGGACAAACCCAAAGCCATTACCGCCGCTGCGCACAAACTCGCGCGCTTGATCTACACCATGCTCACCAAAGGCGAGGAGTACGTCGATCAGGGCCAGGCGTACTACGAAGAACGCTACCGCGCACACGTGCTACACCAATTGGAACAACGCGCTCAGAAGCTTGGAATGACGCTTGTTGCTCATGAGCAGCCCGCATGAGCCACCCATCCGCCAACATTTTCGTTGTGATTCTTAGGAGGCAGCACGAACCACCTCTTCGCGAATCGGGCCGAGTATCGCGTGACTGCGCAGCTTGAGATTCAGCGCACCCCCAAAGCGCTGAATCAGTGTGACGATACCGCCACTGGCCCGCCTTTCCGTATCTTTCCGGCGCGCCGACCTGCTTGAGGGCGTCGCACCGGACCTGCAGATCCGCTCGTGAAGAGCCTGCCGAAAATCATTGTGCCGGCTGTGGACTCAAGAGGGCGACATCGATCGATGCCGGCGCGGTTTCGATCGCGTGAACGAATCCAGCAGAAAAGGTTTTGAGTTCGAGCTCGTTATCCCACCAGGCGCGCTGATACAGGGGCTTGATCATGCCGTTGCCGATGGCTCGGCGCTTCTCCCAAAGATCGGCGTCGAACAGCCCATTGCTGTAGAGGAAGTACTGGCCCTCGAGTTTCTGGAAGATCGACCGGTACCAGTGCGTCATTCGCAGGCGATCGACTTCGGACCATCTGTCCGCCGAAAAGTCGGGCCGATTTGCCTGGACGAACAACTCCAGGACTTTGTCGGGTAACTGGCCAACCTGTTCATTGGTCTGCGCCCACGAATGTGCAGCTTCGTAGCTTGCACTGCCTCGCGTTGCGCGGGTGTTGGACCTGATCTGTATCGACAAATAGATGATCGACACGACCACCGCAAACGCGCTGATCATCTCGCCAATGGCGCCGATGGCTTCCCAACTCATGTTTTGTCTCCTCGTAAAAACGGGGTCAGAGTGCTTTTAGCAGCGAAGACCGGCCTGATCCCATTCTCGCGAGCTTCAGCTGCGCCTGCCGTTGTCACTGCCGCTCGTGTACATCGAATCGATCGTCGAGCGTCGTCGCGGTGACGATCCACAGCGGGTCCTCGCCTGGCGGCGACCGGTCGACGAATTCGGCTTCGGTAAATCCGCCGGCGTTGTCGACGTAAGCGCCGATCAGCCGAATCCGGTCCGAGGCGGACAGTTGATGGAATGCGCGGACCGCTTTAGTCGGAAAGCAGCGATGCGACATCGCGACGATCAACCGCCCGCCCGGACTCAACACCCGCGCGATGTCGCGGAACATTTCGACCGGATGAATCAGATACTGCACGGACACCGCGATCAGCACCGCATCGTACGTACCCGCATCGAACGGCAGCCGCGGATCCCGATTCAAGTCGTGCACGACGCGCACATCGAGGCGCGGATTCGCAGCGAGTTCAGCCGCATTCATGCCGAGACCGGCGACCGATGCATAACGCGCCGCGTCCGGCAGGTGCGAGATCCACGACGACATCAGGTCCAGCACGCGCGCATTGGGCGATAGCACATCACCGTAATAGCGCGTCAACGCCGCGATCGTGCCGGGATCAATATGCGCGACCAGCCGTGGCAGTTGATAGAAGAGCGCGTCATCGCTGTCGTCGACGCGACCGAACAACTCGTCGGGCAGCTTCTGCATCGCGCGAGTATCGCCGCCGTTTCTGTCCCCTTACAAGCGCGCTACGTTGACGGGTGACCCGACGGCGAGTTTGCGCGACCATACCGGTGTCCTTAGGGAGGACCTCATGAATATAAGACGCGACAAACAAAGCAAGTTCTGGGTGCTGTCATCGAATCAGCGCGTGCTCTACGAAGGCCGCCGCAGCCCCTGGGATGATCCGTCGATCATTCGGCAGGCGCTGGATCGCGAGAAGTCGCTCGGTGCG
>CAYUMA010000800.1:0-9650 GCA_964445675.1 uncultured Pseudomonadales bacterium
CGAGCCCCGCGAGCCTCGGTTCGACTTCGAACTGCTCGCACGAGGCGCGGTGGCGGGGCAGCGCCTCGGTGGCGGCGCCGGTTTCCTGTTGGCGATTGCGCGCGCAATTTACGGTTCCGGCCGCTGGCCGCTCGATGAGGCGCTGCTGCTGGAATTGTCGACTGCGCACGGCATCGCCCGCGAACGGTTTTCAAATGAACTGCACTCGGAAGGTGTCGCCGCAGAGCTCGCCGCGACGGCCCGAGAGGCATTCGAGCGCGGCGCCTTCGGGGTTCCTACGTTCTTCATTGGAACGCGCATGTTCTGGGGCAACGATCGCCTCGTCCTCGTTCGCCATGCGCTGCTGAAGCAGGCGAAATGATCGCGGACGATGTCCGATAGACCGATCCTCTATATTTTTTCGGGTCTGCCGGGCAGCGGAAAGTCGACGCTGTCGCAACTGCTCGCGCAGCACCTCAACTGTGTGTATCTGCGGATCGACACGATCGAGCAGGCGCTGCGGGATCTCTGCTGCGTGGACGTACAAGGCGAAGGGTATCGCCTGGCGTACCGCGTCGCGGGCGACAACCTGCGTTTGGGTGTCAGCGTCATCGCCGATTCGTGCAATCCGATCGAACTGACACGGCGCGAATGGGAACGCGTCGCGCTGGAAACGCAGGCGCGTTACGTGAACATCGAAGTGGTCTGCTCCGACCTGATCGAGCATCGCCGCCGAGTCGAGACGCGTAGCGTCAACGTGCCGGGGCTGAAGCCGCCGACGTGGAACGACGTGGAAAATCGCGAGTACGACGCTTGGACGGTGGAGAGGATCGTCATCGATACGGCAAAACCGTTGACGGACTGCATCAACGAATTGCTGGGTGAACTATCGGGCGTCAGCTAACCACCACATCGGAGCTCGCCTCATGCTGCAGTCAGAGGTTAAACTAACCTTAGTCCACTAGGAGATGGCCCATGCCAGAGATCATCAACATCCACGATGCGAAGACAAACCTCTCCAGGATCGTCGACAGAGTGGCAGCTGGCGCGGAAGTCGTCATTGCAAAGGCAGGTAAGCCGATGGCGCGCCTGAGTCCGATCGAACCCGCCCCGAGAAAGAAGAGGCTCGGAATGCTCAAGGGCAGGATCAGGGTGCCCAAGGACTTCAATGCGCCGCTGGATGAGAATGTGATCGCAGCGTTCGAAGGTCGCTGAGCGTGCGTATGCTGCTCGATACACATCTGCTGCTTTGGGCTTTGGCGCAGCCGGCCAAGCTATCGGCAGCGACACGAAAGCGGATCGATGCGGCCGACGTCTACGCCAGTGCCGCGTCGATCTGGGAGATCAGTATCAAAGCGGCGCTTGGGAAGCTCAAAGCGGATCCGAGCGAGGTCCTTGCGGCGATCGCACCGGCAGGCTTCAGTCTCTTGTCGATCACCGGAGCGCATGCAGCAAAGGTCGCAAACCTCCCTGCCTTTCACAAAGACCCGTTCGATCGCATGCTGATAGCGCAAGCATCGCTCGAGCCGATGATATTGCTGACCAACGATATCGCATTGCGCGCGTATGGGGCTTTCGTCGAGCTCGTCTAAAGGGCGTCGAGGCGTCCAACGCCTGGTCGTTGGCGTGCGCCTGTGCGGCGTCGGAACGCGAGTGTAGAGGTGAAGATGTCGCTGCGCGGCTTATGACTCCGGCGAACCGTGCTGGTTCCACGGCGACGACCGCGGTCCGGCAGCGACTTTCGCCACTTGGCCTCGTCGACGCAGTCGCGCCAGTGCTGAGTCGTCATCCAGTAATCGACGAGACCCCATCGCGCACAGGGCTTGACGAAACGCGGATCGCGGCGGCGGAGCTCGGGCCGCGTCGGGTCGAAGATTAATTGCTCCGGTTCGAGCTTGGCCTCCAACGCGGTGTGGTGGGATCGTCACATCGACGGCGGTGTGGATTTCGCGCCTTTTGTGGAGAATGCGGCACGGCGCACCCTGCCCCGTTCGTGCTCAACCGTTCCAGCGCCAGGGCCGGTCGGGTGATGAACGGTCGAAGTCAGTCTCGATCTGGCTGTAACCGAGCGCGGCGCCGACGACGAAATTATCGCGGATCCGGTAGTCGACCCCGCCGGTGATGCCGATCGTGTCGAAGTCGAACCCGGCCTGGTTCTGCGTCTGATCCTTGTCGCCGTAGTTGATCCTGCCGTCCATGGATACGTTGCGAAGCGTTCTCAGGCAGGCCGAACTGCATCCCACCCAACCGCACCCTGATTGGTTTGTTGGCGGACCCGTGAGGGATTCACTCCTGTCTAGGCCGCAGCAGCCCACTGGGGCAACGATCGCCTCGTTCTCGTCCGCCATGCGCCGCTGAAGCAAGCGAAATGATCGCGGACGATGTCCGCTAGAGCGATCCTGTATAGTTTTAGGGTCTGCGGGGCAATGGCAAAACGACGCTGTCACAACTGCTCGCGAAGCGCCTAAACGGTGCGTATCGAGGTGGTCTGCTCCGACCCGATCGAACACCGCCGCCGAGTCGAGACGCGTAGCGTCAACGTGCCGGGGCTGAAGCTGCCGACGTGGAATGACGTGGAAAATCGCGAGTACGACGCCTGGACCGGGGACAGGATCGTCATCGATACAGCGAAGCCGCTGACCGAGTGTCTCAATGAATTGCTGGGTGAACTATCGCGCGTCGGAGATTAATCGCCGGCGGTCGCGACGAACTCGCTGACCGTGACATCGAACTCGTCGTCGGCAACCGAGCTCTGGGGATCGACATAGATGTGCGCGGGCACACCGGCGTCGGTCGCTTCGACGCGCACCTGCGCTGCATCACACGGCGATTTCATGGCGGCGTCGTAGAGTTCATCGATCGTCTTTAGACCGCGGCGCACGTCGTCGGAGACCGGGGCGCCGTCGACGTCGGTGGCGGCAACGATTTCACCGTTGCGCACCGTCACCCGGATCGGCTGCCGCGCGTCCGCCAGACAGAAGCATTGTTGCTGCCAGACGAAGCGATAGTCACGCACGTGCTCGGCTCGCCATGCGGCGTGCGATCGCGCGATCGACGCTTCGGTATCGCACTCTCCATTGCGCGCCTCGGCGTGCGTCTGACAGCCCCCGAGCAGAGTCGTCAGCAACAGAGTGCGCACAGACTTGATCAAATCGGCTTCCGGCGACCGCGCAGCGCGAGCAGCGCGAGCAGCAACGGTGCGAGTTCGAAGCCGAATGAGCCGCCACCGCCACCGGCGCGGCCGCCACTGGTGACGCTCGCTGCGGGCAGCTGAGCGTTTGCGGGCTGCGACGGCGAAGATGTGCCGCCGGCGCCGAACGACGCGACGTGGTATTCGTACATCACGCCGCCGCTCAATGTGGAGCTGTCGGTGAACTTTGTCGCATTTGCAGCCGTCGTTGCGATTTCGGTCCACGGCATTGCGCCGTTCCTGCGTTCGACGCGAAAACCATTCTCGTTGTTGCTGTTGTCCTGCCACGTCAGATCGATGCGCGACGTGCCGGCGGTTGCCGCCAACGACGATGGGGCCGTCGGTGGCGTGCCGGCGGTGACCGACAGGCTGACCGAATCGTTGAGTGTGTTGAACTCTTTGACGCTGCCGGTCGTGCTCGCGGCCACCCTCGAGGTGACGATCAGCGGGGCGCTTGCGTTCACGCGCGCCGTGACCTCGAGCAGACCGCCGCTGTTGCCCACCACGCACGTGTACGTTTGTGCGTTGGCCGCAACGGCGCAGCCCATACCGTTGACATTGGCTGCCATGAACGTGCCGGTACCGCCAACAAAGCTGCCCGTCACAGTCAGCTCGGCTGCGGCGACGGATGCGTGTGTCTCGCTGACGTCGTAACTCAGCGCGAAGTTTTCATTGGCGCGCGCGCTGGTCGGGTTGCCGGGGCGCGCAACGAGCATTGCGTCGACCGGATATTCGAAACACGCGCCGAGATTCGACAGCGTGTTGATCTTCGCGGTCATTTCGTCGATTGAACACGACGAAAAATGCGTCGCGCTCTGCGACAGGGTCGCCGCCATGATGAAACCGGTGCTGCAGACATTGTTGGAGGTCGCGTCATGGCTCGCGCCGAAGTTATGACCGATCTCGTGCGCGACGACCAGCGCCGTCAGCGGGGTGCTGTTCGAGACGATCTGGGTGGTGCCGGTATTGCTCATCGCGGCACACAGCGTCCCGGTATTGGCGAGTCCGACCGTCGATGAATTGAAGCGTCGACCGGTGACGACGTGGAAGATCGCCCGCGAATTCGTGATGAACGGAATCTGGCCTGAGTTCTTCTTCGTCGTGATGTCGGTCAGCAAGTCGGTTGCGTCGAGCGACGTGCTGAACAATTCTGTTGCCGGAAAGTTCATCGACAAGACGTCGAACTGGATCCGCATGTCGTTGCGGAAATAGCCGTCGACGATGTTCAGTAGTGCGGCCGCCTGATCCTGATAGGTCGACGGATAGCGCTGCTGAAACTGTTGATCAAAGACGATGTCGAGTTCGGCGAGCAGACATACGCCGCTGATCGTTGTCTGGCACACAACGGCAAAGTTGGCGGGTTCCGGTTCGACGCTGAGCGTCGATGCGAGACTCAGCACACCGATTTCGGGTGATGCGAGTGCGGGGGAGGCGATCGCGGGTAAGTCGTCGGCCGCGCAGCGCTCGCGTGTCAACAACGTTTTTGGCGACTGGGCATCGAGCACGAGTTCGCCGCCGTTTGCCGGGCGCGCGTTCGAATCGATCACGAAGCGCGCACCGTCGAGTGAGACGACGCCCTGCCAGCGGCCGCGAATGATCGACGCGCGAATCCACGAATCGTCGACGCCGTTGAGCTCGCCCTCGAAATGGCGCGCGCGCACAGTGCGCGCGGCGTTGAGGCGGTTCAGCAGCTTGGTGTTTTCGCGCAGTTGCGCCGGATACGCGGCACCGTCGATCACCAATGTGATTCCGGCATGGCCGAGCGCAGGCAATGTCACCAGCAGCGCTATCGCAAGTACTGACTGGGCCCGACGCAGCGCGGTCGGGGCCCTCTTGCTCTCCATGGGCTCGACGCCCTCCGACACAGCGGACCGACGGACCTTATCCCAGGGGCATCAGGTGCGTATGTGGCTGGAAGGTATAGAGAGGTATGGCTGACCCGCAGAGATCGATTACGTTGCGAGGCGCGTGACAGCAGCGCGCCGGTCGCGCCACACGTACACCGTCAGCAACGGCAATGCAGCAGCGAAGCCCGCAATGTGCGCGCCGACCGCGCTCGGCCAGCGCGAATGCGTGAGCAGCGCGATGCCGGTGTGCCACTCCCAGCCGAGCTTAAGCGCAACCAGCACGGCGGCGGCGAACAGCCAGCGCGGGGCGATGCGACCGCGCAGTGCATACAACGTCACGAGCAGCACGGTGTTGAGCATGCCGGAGAGTCCGCAATAAAAACGCAGGTCGTCGTTGATCCAGGCGAACCAGATGTTCACCCCGACAATGCCCGCGGCGAGCGCCGTTGCGAAACGTGTACGACTCTCTCGCTCACCGAGCACACCGAGACAGCCGAACGCAAATACATTCCAGCCGAGGTGAATGATGTCGGTGTGCAGCAAGTGCGCCGTCAGCCATGGCCACGGTCGCGGCTGCTCGCGATCGAGCACCAGCAGATCGAATAGTGCGGAGGGCTCCGGCGCAATGAGGCCGATGACGATCGCAAGGATGATCAGCGTCAGCGTGATCAACGGCACGTTGGCGAGACGCGGCTTAGTCAACGGGCGAGATCCGGGGAGGCCGCCGCGAGATACGTTTGCGAACGTGGCTGAGTCATCGCGCGACGTCCGGATCACCGCGCAGCGGCAGCCCCGCGGCTCGATAACACCGGTCGATGACGCGCATCTGGTTGACCGCGTCGTCCGCACCGGTCAACAGAGGGGCGCCGTTGGTGACGGCATCGATGAACGCATCGAGCTGGTAGGCGAACGTCGGGCGCCGATCGAGCCGCTCGCTCGTCGTGCCGGCCGCGGTGGCGACGGCGAGCTGATGACCCATTTGCGGCAGCAGCGGATTGACGACCGTCAGTGTGCCGAGTTCGCCGGTGACGACGATCTGCGCCTGGAATTTTGCGTTCGGGCGCATGTCGCCGGAGGTATAGGCGACGACGCCGTTCGGCAGCCGCAGCGTCGCTTCGAGCATGACGTCGACGTACGGCGGACCTACCTCGGCGCGCGCGGTGACGTCAACGGGCTCTTCGCCGCTGATGTGGCGCACCCAGGAGATCGGATAGCAGCCGATGTCCATCGTGACGCCGCCGCCGGTCGCGTAGTTCATCCGGATGTTGGTGGGATCATTGACAGGCACGTGAAACGTCGCGCGGATCTCGCTGATCGGGCCGAGCACGCCCGAGTCGTAGATCTCTTTTGCGCGGATGAACAGCGGGTGATAGCGATAGTGGAATGCGTCCATCAGCACGCGTCCGGTTTCCGCGCCGACGTGCGCCATGTCCTGCGCCTCGATCGCATTGGCTGCAAACGATTTTTCGCACAACACGTGTTTGCCCGCGCGCAGCGCGTTGATTGTCCATTCACGGTGCAGACTGATCGGCAGCGGGACGTAGATCGCGTCGACCTTCGGCTGCTCGAGCACGGCCTGATAGGAATCCAACACGTGCGGGATGTGCGCGAACTTCGCGTACGTCTCGGCGCGTGCCCGATCGCGCGCGGCAATCGCATAGACTGCCGCCCGCGGCTCGTCGATGCACGGATGAATCAGCGCGCGCGGCGCAATCGCCGCGGCGCCCAGAATGCCGAATCGAATCATTGCGCGCCCGTCTTGGCCTAAGTCGATCGTTCGGCAGTGTCTCCGGGGCGCGTGCGAAGGACAAGCGCGCGTTTGCAGCCGCTCGATGTTTGCTGGCATCTTACGAGGCAGCGAAACGCAGGAGCTCGCGCATGTCACATCCGTTGCGATTCGGCGTCGCATACGACTTTCGCAATCCGCCGGATTCGGGGCTCGACCATCCGTCGCTGTATGCCGCGATCCTCGACCAGGTTGCGTGGCTCGACAGCCTCGGCCTCGATCTTGCGTGGTTCACCGAGCATCACTTCGTCGACGACGGTTACCTGCCGTCATGGGTGCCGATCGCCGGTGCGATGGCGGCGCGCACGAAGCGCATTCGCTTCAACACCGACATCTGCCTGCTGCCGTTCAATCACCCGATCCGCCTCGCGGAGGATCTTGCGGTGCTCGACAACTTGTCGAACGGCCGCGTCGAAATCGGCTGCGGGATGGGGTATGCGCCGCACGAGTTCCGTGGTTTCGGCATGCCGGTGTCGCGTCGGGTCTCGATGACTGACGAGGGCGTTGAGGTGCTGAAGCGCTGTTTCACCGGCGAGCGCTTCAGTTTTCACGGCAAGCGTTATCACTGCGACGATGTGCGCATCGCGCCCGGGTACGTGCAGCCCGGCGGACCGCCGCTGTGGCTCGCCGCGATGTCGCGAGGCAGCGCCGTTCGTGCGGCGAATCACCGCACCCACTTCCTGCCGCAAGGCGCGACGGCCGAAGTACTCGAGCCGTGGCGCGAGACGTTGCGCGCTGCGGGCGCCGAGCCCGCGCAGTATCGGGTCGGCATCATTCGCGGCTGCCTCGTCACCGACGACAAAGAACGCGACTGGCCGATCGTGCGCGAGGCCGAACGCTATCGAATGCGCCTGTACAGCCGCTTTTTCGCTGAGGCGAAGCAGCAGGGACTCGGCGGCGGGGGAGCGCAGATCCCGCAGTCGTGGATCGTGGGCGACGTGAATCATTGCGTCACGCAGCTGCTCGATTTCATCAAGACGTACGGCATCACCGATATCGTGACGTGGGGCGTGCCGCCGGGCGTTCGGCCGCAGGACATGACGGCGAGCCTCGCGGCGTTTGCGACACAGGTGGTGCCGCGGGTAAAGGCCGCGGTGGGGGTTGTGCCGACGTGATTCGTGCTGCTACCCAGGATGACGCGAACGCGATCGCCCGCATCTACAACCACTACATCCTCAACACGGTGATCACGTTCGAGGAGGACGCGGTAACGCCAACGGAAATGTCGGGTCGCATTGCGAAGGTGCAGGCGGCTTCGTTGCCGTACCTCGTCGAGGAGCGTGATGGGCAGGTCATTGGCTATGCGTACGCGGGGAGGTGGCACGAACGCTCTGCTTATCGCTACTCCGTCGAAACGACGATCTACCTCGACGCGGATCACGTCGGAAAGCGCATCGGCGGCACGCTGTACGCGGTGTTGCTTGCGCAACTGAAGGAACGCGGGCTGCACATCGCGATCGGCGGCATCGCGCTGCCGAACGCCGGCAGCGTCGCGCTGCATGAAAAGCTGGGCTTTCGCAAGGTCGCGCACTATCGCGAAGTTGGTTTCAAGTTCAACCGCTGGATCGACGTGGAGTATTGGCAATATGCAATCTGAGAGCACGCAACCGTGACCGTCACGAACGCCGCGCTCAGCCGCGAGGTCGAACTCGCAACGTCGGAGTACTTTGTGCGGCGTTATTCGGGACCCGGCAATCCGATAGGCACGCAGTTTCTGCGCATCGGCGACATGGTCGCGACGAAGGTGCCGTTCCTCAAACAGAACGAGCTCATGAACAGCGTGCACCACCTCGAGGATCCGGCGGCGTTGCCGGAGGTGCTCGCGTTCTATGCCGCGACCGGGCAGACCTGTTGGGTGCCGGTGGCGCCGTACACGCCGGCGTCCGTGACGGACGCGTTGATCGCTGCGGGATTCCGCGTCGAGCGTTATCAGGCGACGCTCGTAGCGGAACCGGCACCCGACGCGAAGGCGGACGCCGTTGCGGTGCGCGAAATCGGCCGGGAAGAACTCGGCGTGTTCCTCGACACAATGAACGTGGGCTTCGACTCACCCGCGGCGGCGCTCGACACGCTGCGGCGCAATCAGAGCTTCTGGTGCGACATGCCCAACTGGCACCTTTATCTGGCGGAGGTCGACGGCGCACCGGCCGGCGCCGCGGTGTTATCGATGCACGGCGACGTCGGCTACCTCGCCGCGGGATCGGTGCTGCCGCAGTTTCGCGGCCGCGGGCTGCACGCCGCGTTGATCGCGGCGCGGTTGGATCGATGCCGTGCCCGTCACTGCAGGCTCGTCACGGTCAGCGCGGCGTGGGGATCCCAGAGCCAGCGCAACCTACAACGCGCCGGTTTTGCGATCGCGCACGTCAAGAGCGTCTGGACGAACAGCCCTCGATAAAGAGCATGCTGAAACGCACCTGGCCCCGCATCATCGCGCACGCCGACATGGACGCGTTTTATGCGGCGGTGGAACAACTCGACGACCCGGCGTTGCGCGGGCGTCCACTGCTGGTGGGCCCAAACAGCAACCGCGGCGTCGTGTTGACGGCGAGCTACGAGGCGCGACCGTACGGCGTCGCGAGCGCGATGCCGATGGCGCGCGCGCGACGGTTGTGCCCCGACGCGGTCATCGTGCCGCCGCGCTTCGAACGATACCAACAGATCTCGCAGCAGCTGATGGCGGTGTTCGCGGACTTCTCGCCCGACGTCGAACCGCTGAGCCTCGATGAGGCATTCCTCGACATGTCCGGCAGCGAGCATCTGTTTGGCGATCCCACCGCGATCGGTCGCAAGCTCAAGGACGCCGTCAAGGACGCGACTGGGCTGATCGCGTCGGTCGGCGTCTCGGGCA
>CAYUMA010000801.1:0-4299 GCA_964445675.1 uncultured Pseudomonadales bacterium
GCCGCCGAAAATCGTGTCGCCGCCGCCGGTCGATTCGATGATGACGGTGTCGGGTTCCGATGTGGGGTAGGCGGCGATCAGTTTTGTCGAGAACTTCGGCACGACTTCGAGCAGCAGCTCCATGAAGAAGCCGCAGGCGCGCCGGCCGACGATGTAGATCGGCGTCTCGAACGTCGGCCCTTCCCAGATCGCGTCTGCGTCCAGTGCTTCGAGCCAGATCTCGCGTTGCTGCGCGAGTGTTGTCTTCACGCCGCCGAATGCGGCGTTCAGGGTGCGCGGTTGTGCCATCGTCATGTGCTCCGTTGCAATTTTTGAGGTGAGGGCGGTGTGATCGACGCGAGATTGTGGGAGCGGTCATTTGTGAGAGGAATCTCCCCTCCAGACCGCGATGGACTCAGGATGTGACCGAGAGCATCTCCAGCGCATTGCCGCCGCGGATGCGTTCACGATCCGCTTCGGAGAGATCGGCCCGCGCGATTTGCTGCAGCGGGTCGTTCACGCCCATGTCGAACGGATAGTCGGTGCCGATCACGACTTGTGTGGCGCCGACCGTGTTCACGAGGTGCTTGAGCGCCTGCGGCGTATACACGAGCGAATCGAACCAGATCCGTTTCAGATACGTGCTCGGCGCGTGCGCCATCGTCCGGCTCTCGGGCCGCACGGCATATCCGTGATCCGACCGTCCGATATAACTCGGCAGATAACCGCCGCCATGCGCCGCACACAGCTTCAGGGCCGGGTGCCGATCGAGCGTGCCGCCGAAAATCAGGTGCGATAACGCCAGCGTCGTTTCGATCGGCTGACCGACGATGTTCGACAGGTAATACGGCGTCACGCGTTCACCGAGCGAACAACCCAGCGGGTGCACGAACACCACTGCGCCGAGCGCTTCGGCCCGCGACCAGAACACATCGTGCCGTCGATCGGCGAGTTCGATGCCGTCGATCTGCGTCGAGATCTGACAGCCGCGTAAACCGAGGCGCCTGACGGCATCCGCGAGCTGCTCCGCGGCGAGATCCGGATGCTGCAGCGTGACGGTCGCGAGCCCAACGAATCGGTCGGGGTGCGCGGCGCACAGTTCGGCGAGACATTCGTTGGCGATGCGTGCGATCGCGTGCGCGAGATCGCGCTCGGCCCAGTAGTAGTACTGCGTCGGCGACACGCTGACCGCCTGGATATCGACGCCCATCGCGTCCATCGCGGCGAGGCGCGTCGCGGTATCCGTCAACTTCGGCAGATACTGCGTCGCAAAGAGTTGTCGATTGTGTCGATTGGACGCATCGCCTGCTGCGACCGCTTGCGCGCGCTGCGCTTCGATTCGCTGGGGGTGCTCGGCAACGAGCGTCTCGACCGCGCTGACCAGCAGATGCGCGTGAATATCGACGACGCGCGTCGGCAACTTCGCGGTACCTAACTACCGAACCGAGGCGCGCGTTTTTCGACGAACGCGCGAAACGCCTCTTTGGCGTCGCCGTGGGCCATGACCGTGATATGCCGCTGCGTCTCGGCGGCGATATACGGTCCGAACTCGAGGCGCTCGGCTTCGAGGAAATTGCGCTTCATCTCGCGCAGCGCGTGTGGTGGTGCGGCCGCCAGGCGCGCCGCGATCGCGCCGACCTCGCCGCGCAGCGTCTGCACTGTGAACACGCGGCTGACGAGTCCCCACTGCAACGCTTCGTTCGCGCCGAATTTCTCCGGCAGGAAATACAGCTCGCGCGCTTTTGCGGCGCCGACGATGCGCGGTAGCGTCCACGGTCCGCCCATGTCACCGGCCGACGCGACATTCAGGAATGCGGTGCTGAACGTTGCAACGTCGGCCGCGAAGCGGAAATCACACGCGCACGCCCAGCCGAGACCCGCGCCAGCGCACGCGCCGTTGATCGCCGCGATCGTCACCTGCGGCATTTCGTGCAACAACACCGGCACCCGAAAGTGTTGCGGCGAACTGGCGACGTCGGGTTCGCCCGCCGCGTAATGCTTCAAGTCCGCGCCGGGGCAAAAGCCGCGGCCTTCGCCGGTCAGCACGACAACGCGCACGTCGGTGCGGTTCGCCACCGCCTCGAGGCAATCGTGCGCTTCGATCAACATCCGATTCGTCATGCCGTTCATGCGTTCCGGTCGATTCAGCAGCAGCCAGCCGACCCCGTCGACAACGTCGAACTTGAGTGTCTGCATCGATTTCAACGTCATTTGCGTTCACCCAGTCGTGTGAATTTCGGCGCGCGTTTTTCGAGCAGCGCCGCAGCACCTTCGCGCGCGTCGGGTGCGGAGACGAATTTCCATTGGCTCGCGTCGGCTTCGCGCAGCGCCTCGACGTAGCCGGTGCCGAGGTGTCGATAGATCAAGCGTTTGGTCTCCGCGACTGCGGCCGGTGCCGACGTCACCGCGAGGCGGCGAATGTAGTTCGTCGCCGTGTCGAGCAGCACGTCCGCGTCGACGACCGACTCGACGAGCCCGACGCGCAGTGCGGTGTCGGCGTCGATGCGATCGCTCATCCACAACAGGTCGAGCGCGCGGCCGGTCCCGACGAGTCGCGGCAGCAGCCAGCTCGAGCCGTGTTCGGCGATCAAGCCGCGCTTCAAGAACACCGTCGTAAAACTCGCGTCGCGCGACGCGATGCGCAGGTCGCTCATCAACGCGAGGATCAAACCGCCGCCGGCCGCGACGCCGTTGATTGCCGCGATCACCGGCTTCGGCACTTCGAGCAGATAGCTGAATATTCCGGGCAATGCGTCCGATTCCGTGCGCGGTGCGGCGGGCGCTGATGTCACGGCGGCGAGTGTTACCGCGTCGAGCCCGGCGCAGAACCCGCGCCCGTTACCGGTGATGACGATGCCGACGACGCGCGGATCGGCGGCGCAGGCGTCGATCGCCGCGCGGATCTCGCGCAGCGTGTCATAGGTGAATGCGTTCAATTTTTCGGGGCGATTCAGGCGCAGCACCGCAACCGGATCGTCGATCGTGAGCTCGATGTCGTTGAACTTCGCAGATGCGGTCATCGCAGATTGAACCGCATGCCGCACGCGTACACCTGGTTGCCATCGATCGGCATGCCGCGCGCCTTCGCGGTTGCGAGGATGGCCGCGCGATCGTGTGTGACGAGGACGAGCCCGCCGATGCCTTCGGGGCGGCCATCGGTGCAGGGCTCGCAGCGCAGCAGCGCGTTGTCGAGTTCGATCGTCGGCTTGTCGCCGCCGCCGACTTTGAGTTCGGCGATGTCCGCCCAGCGCTTGGCGATGCCCACCGGGTCGTCCGCCTGTACCTCGGCCGCCGAGATCCGCGCGACGCGCTCCGTGTTGCGCGCCGCTTTGGGTATTTTGCCGCCGGCGGGCTCCCACGGCCCGTCGAGATCCAGCGCACCTTCGCCGAGCTGTTGGTCGATTTCGAAAAACGAGCCGCCGGTGTCTTTCGGGTGCATCTGCATGTTGCGGAATTCGTGCGTATCGAACTGGTTGACGATGCGTACGCCGAGTTCGCCAACGCGTTTACGCCGCGGCGCGTGATCGTCGCATTGGGTGATGACCATGTAGCCGCCGGCGCCGCCGCGGCGTTCGAGATACCGCCCGCCGGCGGTACCTTCGCGCGTCGGCGCGACGATCTCGATGAACTGGTTGCCGACCGGCAACAGTGCGTTGACGAGCCCGAAGTGCGCGACACCCGGGTCGCGAAAACACACGTCGATGCCGAACAGCGCACGCAGATCGTCGACGGCGGGTTCGAGTTCGGGAGCCACGAGTGCAATCTGGCGCAGGCGCAACCACATGATGTCGACTCCCCAAAATAGTGCTGGCTCGGGAGTCTATGCCAAGGCAAAAATGCTGGCCATCGATTGATCGTCGGGCGGGATGGCGGGATGAGCAGGCAACGGATCATCGCGGAACTGACGACCGTGGGCGCTCCATTCGAGATCCAGGAGCAGTCGGTCGTCGGCGTGTCGATGCCCGTCTACGCGAACGCGCCGGCGTCGATGCGCGCGGTGTACGAATCGACCGCGGCATTCGCGGAGCGCGAATTTCTGATCTACGACGACGAACGCTGGACGTATGCGCAGCTGCATCGGCGCGTGCGCGCGCTCGCGCACCTGTTCGTCGAGCGCGGCATCCGCAAGGGTGATCGAGTCGCGATCGGGATGCGCAATTATCCGGAGTGGGTGCTGGCATTCTGGGCGTGTCAGTCGATCGGCGCGGTCGTCGTGACGCTGAATGCGTGGTGGACCGGCGATGAACTGCACTACGCGTTCGAGGACTCCGGAGCGCGCGCGGCGGTACTCGACGGTGAGCGTGTGCAGCGCATCGCGCC
>CAYUMA010000802.1:0-2469 GCA_964445675.1 uncultured Pseudomonadales bacterium
CTGTTGTTCGCAGGTGCTGCCGTGTTGTTGTGGTCGACCGTCGCGACCGGTTTCAAGCTCGGCCTTGCCGAACTCGAACCGCTCGAACTGTTGTGGCTCGGCAGCGTGATCTCGTTGGCGTTCTTCGCGACCGCGAGCATCGTCACCGGGCGTTTCGCAGCGCTGATACGCCTGCGCAGGCGCGACTGGCTGCGACTCGGCGCACTCGGTTTGCTCAATCCCTTCCTCTACTACGTGGTCCTGTTCGAAGCCTACGACCGGCTGCCGGCGCAGATCGCGCAGCCGCTGAATTACACGTGGGCGATCACGCTCGCACTGCTCGCGGTGCCGCTGCTCGGGCAGCGCTTGAGCGCACGCGGCGCGGCGGGAATGCTCGTCAGCTACGCCGGCGTCGTGATTCTGCTGTCGCAAGGCCGTAGCGACGGTTTCGCCGGCGTCGACGGCATCGGCGTGGCGCTGGCGCTCGGCAGCACGCTGCTCTGGGCCACGTATTGGCTCGCTACCGTGCGCACCCGCGACGATCCGTTGGTGATGATGACGGCCAGCTTCGCGATCGGCACGCTCGCGATCGGCATCGCGTGTCAGCTCCAGTACGGACTGCCGGCGTTGTCTTTGCGCCGGATCGGCTTCGGCGCATGGGTCGGCCTGATCGAAATGGGCGTCACATTCCTGCTGTGGCAGCAGGCGCTGCGCCGCACCGCGCACGCGGGCCGCATCGCACAGCTGATTTTTCTGTCGCCGTTCCTGTCGCTGATCCTGATCGATCGCGTGCTGGGCGAGCACGTCCATGCCAGTTCGTTCATGGGTCTCGCCGCGATCGTCGGCGGGCTCTTGATTGCTGGCCGCGCCCGCACGATCAACTGAGCGTTGCGAGCCAGCGCCTGCGCCGAAAACGAGCGTAGAAAAATGCGGCGGTGTGCCACTGCCATCGCGGTCAAAAGACCGCTCCCACAAAAAAAAGAGTAGCCACCACCTGTGGGAGCGATTTCCAAATCGCGATTCCGATCTGCGCTGACGACGTCATCCAGTCGCGCCCGTAAGTCCGCTCAGCGTCGCACCGCGTTCCACGCCGCATCCGCGAACACACTCTTCACCTTTGCCGGAGATTCCTTGACCTGACCGGACAGCCAATAGCGCGTGTAGTCCTGGATTGGTCCGCTGATGATCGGCACATATGTGTCGATCGGCAGCGCCTTCATCTCGCCGTCGCGAACAAACGGGCCGAACCAGCGGAACACCTCGGTGATGTGGTCGCTATGAATCTGTCGAAGCTGTTCCTTTGTCGCGGCAGGGAATGCAATATCCCTTGAATTCAATAAGTAACGTGCGATATCTCGGTGTGACGTCACCCAATCCGAGTACTGCGTGACGACGGTTCTGACACTGTCCTGCGCTGTCTTGCAGCGCTTGAGCTTGCGTAACAGGCCCGCGTTGAGCCGCGTGATGCCGTCGATGAAGAGCCCCGCGGCGACGCCTTCCTTGTTGCCGAAATGGTGATACAGGCTGCCGATGCTGCTGCCCGACGCGCGCACGATGTCCTCGATCGTCGTCGCCTCGACGCCCTGGCCGATGAAGCAGTCGAGCGCCGCCTCGAGGATCGATGCGCGGCGCGCCGTCGTGGTCGCCCTGACTTGCGGTTTTTTAGCCATCGACGGGAATCCTAATCTAGAATCATGTTCTAGTAAAAGGCACGACGATTGGCTAAAGTTCGCTGCGTCACCGCCTCATTGGAAATGGAGCCAATCGATGGACATCGACCTCTCCCCGGCCGATCTCGCGTTTCGCGACGACGTGCGCAACTTCCTCAAGACCAATGCGTACAAGCCCGGCACCGACTACACGGTGTGGCGCGAGCAGTGGTTCGCGAAGGCCGCCGCAAAAGGCGGCTGGGACGTAACGAAGTGGCCGAAGGATTTCGGCGGCCCCGGTTGGACGCCGACGCAACACTACATCTGGGAGCAGGAAACCGCGACCGCCATGATGCCGTTCGACATGCCGTTCGGCGTCGGCATGCTCGCGCCGATCCTGATGGGTTACGGCTCGAAGGAACAACAGCAGCGCTTCCTGCCGGACATCCGTTCGCGCAAAGTGAACTGGTGTCAGGGTTATTCCGAACCGGGCGCGGGTTCCGATCTTGCATCGCTGAAAACGAAAGCCGAACTCTCGGCCGACGGCAAAACCTACACCGTCAACGGCACGAAGATCTGGACCACCGCCGCGCACATCGCCGATTGGATCTTCTGCCTCACGCGCACGTCGGATACCGGCAAGCGCCAGGAAGGCATCACGTTCCTGCTGTTTCCGATGAAACAACCCGGCGTCGAAGTGAAGCCGATCATCACGCTCGGCGGCAGCCACACCGTCAACATGGTGCACATCACCGACGTCAAAGTGCCGGTCGAAAATCGCATCGGCGAGGAAGGCCAGGGCTGGACCTATGCCAAAGGCCTGTTGCAGCACGAGCGCACC
>CAYUMA010000803.1:0-7304 GCA_964445675.1 uncultured Pseudomonadales bacterium
TCGCCCGCCTGTTGACTACATCGAACGCACCCGCGAGCAGTACAGCGCGCTCGGGTATCCGCCGTATCAATGGGTCGAGAACCCGACGCCGCCGCCGTGGGCGGAACTGAACAAGCCGTTGTCGGCCTGCCGCGTCGGCTTGATTGGCTCGGGCGGCATCTACCAGGAAGGCCAGGTCGCGTTCCATTACCGCGACGATCTCAGCTTTCGCATCATCGACACCGGCGACCCGACGACACGGCTGCGCGCCACGCATTTTGCATACGACCTCACCGACGCGCGCCGCGACCCGAACGTCGTGTTCCCCGTCGACACGCTGCATGCACTCGCCGCCGAGGGTGTGATCGGCTCGCTTGCGGAGCGCGCGTACGCGTTCATGGGGGGCATCTATTCAGCGCGCCGTGTGCGTGAGCGGCTTGCGCCGGCGCTGGCGGATCGGGTCGTTCGCGACGCCGTCGACGTCGTGCTGCTGGTGCCCGTCTGACCCGTCTGTCATCAGTCCGTTGGACTGATCGCGCGCGAGATCGAGGCCCGGGGAATTCCGACGCTGTCGATGACGAGCGCATTGTCGATCACGCGAGCGGCGAATCCGCCACGCGCCGCGTATGTCGACTTCCCGCTCGGCCACACATCGGGCAAGCCGCATCAGCCAAAGCTTAATCGCGCGATCGTGCGCGACGCGCTCGCAGCGTTCGAGTCGCTGACGCAACCCGGTCAGATCAAGTTGCTGCCGTACGAATGGGCGGACGACGATGTCTGGAAAGACGCCGTGATGCGGCCGAGCTCAGCAGCCGGTTCGCACGACGACTCGCGCGTGCAGCGCGTCGCGCAGCCGCAGTATCAATCCGACACGGATCGCGCCATCGCGGAACAGGCGCTTGCGCGGGGCGGGTGCGCGACGTGCGTCTGGCTCGATGACGAAAATGCGGCGAGCTCTTGACGTAAGGCGAGCTAGTCCGCGTCGGAGGCCGCGACGCGTTGCTGCGCCGGAGCCGGAGCGGGCCACGGGGCCTTGCGATTGAGCAGCATTGCGACTTCGGTATTCAGCGATCGTTGATTCCAGAAATACGCCAGTGTGCCGATCGCCACGTTGGCGACCGCAATCGCGACGAACACGCCCGTGTAGCCGGCAAGCCAGCGGCCCAGCAGCGCGAGCGGAATCAACACGACGACGAGGCGCAGCAGCGACAGCACCAGCGGTGGCGTCGGCTTGCCGAGCGCGTTGAAGCACGCGCTCGAGATGCCCATCACGCCCATGAATCCGAGGCTCAGCGGCATGATCAGCAGATAGGTCGTCGCCGCGTCGATCACGTCGGGTTCGCCGTTGATGCGCCCGACCAGCCAGCGCGCCGAGACGAGCATGACGAGGAACGATACGACGCCCCAGGCGAGGCAGAAACCGTTGCACAACTTAAGCGCTCGGCGCACGCGATCGAACAGATGCGCACCCCAGTTCTGGCCGATGAACGGCGCGGCCGACGCGGCCACCGCCATCACGACCATCGAGATGAGGGCTTCGATGCGCGAGGCGACCGAAAATCCCGCGATCACGCCGTGGCCCGAGTCGGCGAGCAGGCGCGTCACGATGGCGGTCGACAGCGGCACGACGAGATTCGACGCCGTCGCCGGAAGTCCCACATGCAGAATTTCGCGCGCGGACCCAACGATCCCGTGCAGTCGCGTGACGAGCATGTGTTCTTTTACCGCGACCCAGAACATACACAACACGAAGCCGACGAGGCGCGCGGTGACGAACGCCCACGCGGCGCCGACGATGCCCATCGCCGGGAATCCCGCCCAGCCAAAAATCAGAAACGGCCCGATCACCACCTGCAACGCCGATCCGATCGTCATCACGAGCCCCGGCATCGCCGCGTTGCCGACCGCGCGCAGCAGGTGCGTGCCGACCATCGAGACACCGAAGAACATGAAACCGAACAACCACACCGCGATGTAAGCGTCGGCGAGTTCGAGCACGCGGTCTTGCGCGCCGAGCAGCACGAAGAACGCGTGCGCACCCGGCATGCCGATCGCGACGCACAGCGCGGCGAATGCGGCGACGAGCAGCAGGCAGTGGGTCGTCAATACGGCGGCGCGGGTGCGATCACCGCCACCGTACGCGCGCGCGATGACCGACGACGCGCCGATGCCGATACCTCGCGCGGCCGCCATCAATGACATCACCAACGGCGACGTAAAGGCGATCGCCGCGAGTTCGTTCGTGCCGACGCTGCCGAGATAGATCGCCTCGATCAACTGCGCGATCGTCAGCGACAGAAAGCCCATGATCATGAATCCGGACAGCCGGACCATGTGCTTTGCAACCGAGCCCTCGGCGAAACTCACCGACCCGGGGCGTGTGCCTGCGACGGGTGCGTTAGGCGGCACCGGGTAACCGGACCGCGCGCGGATTCGCCACTTTGCGATCGACGAACAGCGCGATGATGTCGGTCAGCTGCCGGCCGAATTCGGGCAACGCGTCGAACGCGTGCGGGGCGCCGTCGTAGACATGCAATTCCACCGGCGCGCCGGCGTCGGCCAGGCTCCTGTACATCGAAAAACTCGCTTCGACCGGCACGATGTCGTCGGCGTTGCCGTGGATCAGCAGCGTGGGCGGGAAATTCCGATGCACATAGGTAATCGGACTCGCCGCGTCCTGCGCTTCGCGGCTCGCCTTACCGCCGAACAGATTCGCGATTGCGTTGCCGATTGCGCCGATGCGCAGTGCAGTCGGCGGATAAATTGCGACCACGGCGGCGCAATCGGACGTCGCGTGGAGATGACCGCCCTTGCCGTCGAACACCGGCACGTTCGGCGTCGCGCCGAGCATCAATGCGAGATGCGCGCCGGCTGAGTTGCCCGATACGGTGATTTTGTCGGCGTCGACGCCGAGTGAGCGCGCGTTCGCGCGCAGCCAGCGCAGCGCCGCTTTGACGTCGTGGATCTGTGCCGGCCATATCGCCTCGCCCGACAGCCGATACTCCGGCGCGACGCAGACGAAGCCATAGCGCGCGAGCTGCACGCCATAGCCGCGCAGCTGTGCTTTGTCGCCGTTCTGCCAGCCGCCGCCGTGGATCAGCAGAATGGCAGCGCGGTTGGAGCGCTCATCGGGCGGCGTGAATACGTCGCAGTGCAGGTCGCGGCCGCCGCCGCTGCCGAACACGACGTTGTCCTGAATCTGCACTCGACCGGGTAATTTGGCGATCATGTGAATTGCTCTTTGAGTTGAATCGGTTCAGTTCACGCGTGCGAGGTGCGCATCGACGACGCGGCGCCACGCATCTGCGTTTTCATACTGTGGACAATGCGCGGCGAGTGGAATGGTCTCGAGCCGCGCGTGCGGGATCGCTTGCGCCATCCGCGCAGACGGTTCGACGAAGGGGGTGTCGTGCTCGCCGACGAGAATCGTCGTCGGTACGGATATCGCGGCGAGCCGATCGAGCAACGGGCTCTGCTGCGCAAACTCGTCGCTCAGCGCGATCCACGCCTCCGGGTCCATCTGCGTCAGCTTCAGTTCGATGCGCCGCCAGTGTTCGTCGCTGCCGAGATAGTCGCGCCCGCGCGTCTGCGCGGCGTTCATCGGCGCTGCGCGGATTGCCGTGTATCGACTGGCGCAGCCGTTCGCGCGCAGATCCTGTGCGAGTTGATCGCGCATACGGCGCGGCACGAGCGTGATCGCTTCGGCGGCGGTATCCATCAGCAGCAACGACGTCAGCCGCGCCGGGTAACGCAGCGCGAATCGCAGCGCGACCATGCCGCCCATCGAATGCCCGAGCAAATGGCAGCGTTGCACGTCGAGCGCATCGAGGAATCCCTTCAGATCCTCGACGAGGATGTCGAGACTGTACGCATCCGCGCGGCCGGGATTCGACGACTCGCCGTGCCCGCGCTGGTCCGGCGCGAGCACGCGATACCGATCGCTGAACCATTGCATCTGGTCCTGGAAATCGAGCTTCGAGCCGGTGAATCCGTGCAGCAGCAGCAACGGCGCGCGGCCTTCGCCGAGCCCTTCGTCGAGAAAGGCGGCCTTGATCGCGCCGTTGTCGACGCAGCGGGTGGTCAACATCGCGTGTTCCGCCTTCACGGTGAGGTATCGAAGCGCCAACGCGTGGCGGTGCCGCCGAATGTTTCGGTGTCGCTGCCGAGCCACGCAAACGCGCGTTCCGGAGACACCGCGAAGACGCCATGACTTACCTGGTCCAGCGTGAAATTCCACGCGTATTTCGGGTTGTAGGCGTCGAGAAACGCCAACAGTTGTGTTGTGTCGCCGATCTCGCGAGCGCGTCCTTCGATGACGATCGCGGCATCGCTGTCTTCGATATGGACCGCAACCTGGGGATTTTCACGCAGATTGCGCGCCTTGCGAGAGTCGGGGCTCGTGCTGAACAAAAACCGATCGTGGAGCCACACGCCCCATACCGGCATCGTGTGCGGCCGACCGGCCTTCGAAGCGGTCGCGACCCAATAGTTGCGCGGCGTACTGAAACGACGCGCGGTCGCGGCCCAGTCGAGCAGACCGCTGCCCTCGTGCGCCGCGCGGAAATAGCCGGGCGTGGCGGGACGCGATACGTCTATCACGCGCAAATCCATCGGTTACGACCGCGCGTGCGGATCGGGCATTCCCGCGCCCGCGAGCGACTCTCCGGCCGTGTTGCCGAAGATGCCCTTCGCCATCAGCGAGGTCTCGCTGTCACGGCGCTGCTGGTAAATCTCGGCGCGGATTGCGTAGATGCCCGGCCGCGGTTCGGCGCGCACCGCGAGTTCGATCAGGTGGCAGGCAAGGCGCAACTCGCCGTTCGCGGCGAGTTCGCGCGCGCGTTTCGCGAGTTTTTTCGGCGCCGCCCGCCAAGTCGGCGAGCTCCGCGGCGAGTTCGGCATCGCGCGCGGGTTTCAGATTGGCCGGATTGCCGTCGTACCAGCCGCCGTACATACGCCACAGATTGCGCACGACGAATTCCGGTTCGTCGTACAACGGCCGCAGATACGGCCGCTGCAGCATTTCCGGCGCCACTTTGACGGTATGGATGATGTCGTTCAGCGGCGCGCCCGCGTTCATCATCGCGAGCGTCTCGTTGATCAGCTTCTCGAGCGTTTCGGCAACCTCGAGCAACACACGTTTGATCCGCGCGGCGCCCGCAATCGGCAAGCCGTGCGCCGGCAGGAACAATTCCGCGCCGGCGCCGGCCATTGCGCGCATTGCCGCAGCCCACTCCACCGGATAGCGCTGCACCTTCTGCGGATTACCCGCGTTCGGAAAATTCCAGATGAAGAAGTCGCCGGCGCAGATCGCTTTGTGCGCGGGAATCCACGCCCACGTGTGGTCGTCTGTTTCGCCTTTTGCGTGGCGCAGATCGAATTCGAGACCACCGACGCTCAATGCGAGGCGATCGCTGTACGTGACGTTCGGCTTTGCGCTGCCGCTCGGCAGGAAGCGCCCCGATTCACCGCCGATGCCGTAGCCGCGGCCGGAGAGTCCGCGGAACTGCCGCGCATTGATTGTGAGGTTGTAGCCGTTGGTCAGGTCGTAACGGTCGAAGCGGCGCGGCACGTTTTCGTGACCGGCGATCGTCGGTCGCGGTGCTCCCTGCGCCTGCGCGTCCGCAAGGAACGCGCCGCAGCCCCCTACGTGGTCGACATGTCCGTGCGTGTACACCAACGTATTGAAGCGGTCCTTCGACCAGCCGCGGATCGCGTCGACAACGCGCGTGCCGCCCTGTGCGCCGCTCGTGTCGAATACGACGAGACCGTCATCGGTGGCAAACACCACCGAATGCGAAAACGCCTCGACCATCGCGACGCCGGGCGCGATCGGCGATAGCTCGTGCGTGATCCTATTGACGGGACCGTTTACGACACCGCTGTCGATGATCCGGCTCGACAGCGCTAACAGGTCTGCCATGGTGCGGCTCCGCTGATCTAGCGCAACAAATCAGTGCTCGAACTCGAGTATCGCGCGGCCGTTGATCTTGCCTGCCGCGAGCGCGGTGGTCGCTTCGTTGATGTCTTCGAGCCGATAACGCGCGGTGACCATCGCGTCGAGATCCAGATCGCCGTTCTTGTGCCAGTCGAGGAAGACCGGAAAGTCCCGATCGGGCGCGCACGAGCCGCCGATGCTGCCGATGAAGCGTTTTTCGTTGAGCAGCATGTCCATTGCGTTGAGTTCGACCGGCGTTCCCGGCACGCCGACGAGCACCGCGGTGCCACCGGCGTGCACACCGAACTGGCCGCTGCGGCACGCGGGTACGATCTGCTCCATCGTCTTTTTGATGCCGATGCAGTCGAATGCGAAGTCGACGCCGGACACCGGCGTCCGCAGGATCGTGAATTCGCCCTTGCGCGGCGTCAGCGCGTGAATAGCGGCGATCGGATCGACTTTGCCGGCATTGATCATGTGTGTTGCGCCGAAGCGGTGCGCGAATTCGAGTTTCGCCTCGTCGAGATCCACCGCAATGATCGGATTCGCCCCGGCCATCCGCGCGCCGACGACGGCAGACAGCCCCACACCGCCGACGCCGAAAATCGCGACGCTCTGGCCGCGCTTGACCGCTGCGGTGTGGATCACGGCGCCGGCGCCCGTCATCACGGCACAACCGATGATCGACGTGACGTCGCGGGCCGTGCGCGGATCGGCTTTGACGACGTATTGCTCGTCGCAGAGCGTGTAGTTGGCCCACGTGAAGACATTCTCCGACTGCGCGACGCCATCGCTCACGGAGAGTGTTGCACGCACCGGCAGCGCTTTTGCGCGCGCCGCGTCGCGCGGCACCCACGTGACGAGCACCAGATCACCTTCGGCTACGTGGCGCACCGCCGAGCCGACTTTTTCGACGACGCCGGTCGCCTCGTGCCCGAGGACGACCGGGGACTGCCGCGGCCGATGCATCTGGTGCAACTGCGAATGGCAGATGCCCGATGCGAACTGCTTCACGATGACCTGCGTCGGACCCGGGTCCGGTAGCTCGATCTCTTCAATACGCAGCGGTGCGTCCTGTTGCGGCAGGACCGCGACCTGAGCGTGTGTTCCCATCATCTGTCTCCGGCATCACGTGGCTGCGCAGAGTATTGATCGGCGCTCCCCGATCACGCAACGCATGCGCCTATTCGGCGCACTGCGTGCGGCTTCCCGGCGGCGCACCGCGCCAACCTCAGAAGCCCGATGCGGGAACGAATCGATATCACGGCCGCGGCGTCATCCGCTATCGTTGGCGCTGGTCCGTTGGGCGACGCGGCATGTCGGAACGATTTCGGTTGGTCTTTCGCGGTGAGGTCCTGGAGGGACAGCACAAGGCCGTCGTCAAACAGCG
>CAYUMA010000804.1:0-1578 GCA_964445675.1 uncultured Pseudomonadales bacterium
GGCGAAGCGCATGCTGGCTGCTGCCGGCAAGACCGCGGTGGATCTCGACGCGCTGATTGCCGACCGCGCGCACGCACTCGACGCGGACTGCAAAAAAATGCTCGACGACTGGCCGCAGGTGAAGGCCGCTTACACGGGCGACGAGCATGTGGCGAAAGTGCGCGCCAGCGAAATCCGCACCCAGCTCACGGTCACGACGCTGTCCGGCACGCACCTGCCGAAATTCGCGCTGCCTGCGTTTGAAGACCACGGCGAACTTTTGAAGTGGCTGCTCAGGGAAAACCTGCCCGGTTATTTTCCGTTTACCGCCGGCGTGTTCCAGTTCAAGCGCGAGAACGAGGACGTCACGCGCATGTTCGCGGGCGAGGGCGACCCGTTCCGCACCAACAAGCGTTTTCACCTGCTGGCCGACGGCATGCCGGCGCAGCGGCTGTCCACCGCGTTCGATTCGGTGACGCTGTACGGCTTCGAGCCCGACCCGCGTCCGGACATCTACGGCAAGGTCGGCAACTCGGGCGTGTCGATCGCGACGCTCGACGACATGAAAGTGCTGTACTCGGGCTTCGACCTTTGCGCGCCGAGCACTTCCGTTTCGATGACGATCAACGGGCCCGCGCCGACGCTGCTGGCGATGTTCTTCAGCACCGCGCTCGACCAGCAGCTCGACAAATTCCGCGCCGAGAACAAGCGCGACCCCACCGACGACGAGCACGAGAAAATCCGTGACTGGGCGCTTTCCACCGTGCGCGGTACGGTGCAGGCGGACATCCTGAAGGAAGACCAGGGGCAGAACACCTGCATTTTTTCCACCGAGTTCTCGCTCAAGGTGATGGGCGACATCCAGGCGTATTTCGTCGAGAACGACGTGCGCAACTTCTACTCGGTGTCGATCTCGGGCTATCACATCGCGGAGGCCGGCGCGAATCCCATCTCGCAACTGGCTTTCACGCTGTCCAACGGATTCACCTTCGTCGAGGCGTACCTCGCCCGCGGCATGCGCATCGACGATTTCGCGCCCAATTTCTCGTTCTTCTTCTCGAACGGCATGGATCCGGAATACACGGTGCTGGGCCGCGTCGCGCGGCGCATCTGGGCCGTGGCGATGCGCGAGAAATACGGCGCCTCCGAACGCGCGCAGAAGCTCAAATACCATGTGCAGACGTCGGGCCGCTCGCTGCACGCGCAGGAATATGATTTCAACGACATCCGCACGACCTTGCAGGCGCTGATCGCCGTCTACGACAATTGCAATAGCCTCCACACCAACGCCTATGACGAGGCGATCACGACGCCGACCGAGGATTCGGTGCGGCGCGCGCTCGCCATCCAGATGGTGATCAACAAGGAGTGGGGGCTCGCCAAGAACGAAAATCCGAACCAGGGCGCCTTCATCCTCGAGGAGCTCACCGACCTCGTCGAGGAGGCGGTGCTGAAGGAATTCGAGCGCATCTCCGAGCGCGGCGGCGTGCTCGGCGCGATGGAGCTCGGCTACCAGCGCGGCCTCATCCAGGAAGAGTCGCTCTACTACGAGCAATTGAAGCACGACGGCACACTACCGCTGATCGGCGTCAACACCTT
>CAYUMA010000805.1:0-2334 GCA_964445675.1 uncultured Pseudomonadales bacterium
CGGCAACGGTCCGTCGAGCGAAGATCCGGCGCTGCGCGAGTTGCCGTACGACGTGTTGTTTCGCGTGAACCATTCGTGGATCGATGGCGCGCACCACACGCGGCCCGACGTGACCTTCACCGGCAAGCGCGACACGCTCCACGCGTACCGCGCCCCGACGATCTTCGGCTTGCAGACGCAGGACGCGGCGAGCCGGATCGTGCTGCGCTCGATTCTGCTCGCGCGGCGCTTCACGTATTTCACGGCCGAGCGGCTCGGTTGTATGGACTTCGGTTTTTTCGCGCCGTACAAACCGACGAATGGCGCCGTGATGATCGCCACCGCCGCGGCGCTCGCCACACAACAGTTGATCGTCGCCGGCATTGATCTCTTCAGTGATCCGCGGGGTTCCTATCCCGGCGACGCGGCCACCCCGAACGCATACACTGTCGCGCACGATCGGGAGGTGGAGGCGCGCTTCGTGCTCGAGACGCTGGCCGCATTCCACGGCGAGGTGATCGTCGTCGGCGATGTGCTCGAAGCGCGCTGGCGGCGCCATCGGCTCGGGTCCGCGGCCGCACCGGATCGCGTTTAGAATCAGGATCTGCCATGTCAGCGTCGACCGCGTCGAACAAATCGTTCAAGACCAAGCTGCACCACCGCAAGCTTGGCGCAGCTTTTACCGATAGCGGCAATCGCGCGCCGGGCGATCGGCGCAAGCCCGCGCGCGTGCGCCTGCCACCGCTGCCGGGTACGACCGCGTCCAACTCACCGCCGGTGCGGATCTTCGTCGGCACCGAACCCGCGCAGTTCCGCGCGGAACGCGTGTTCGTGTGGTCGATCAAAAAACACCGCGATCCCGCGCGCGCGTACGAAATTTACCTGATGAGCGATCTCGAGAGCTTCGATCGATCGACATGGAAAACCGGTTTTACGCAGTATCGGTATGCCGTCCCGGGACTCGCCGGATACGTAGGGCGTGCGATTTACAACGACGTCGATCAGATCTATCTCGCGGATCCGGCAGAGCTCTTCGACCTCGATATGCGCGGTGCTGCGGTACTGAGCGTCAACGACAGAGAAACCTCGGTGATGCTGCTCGATTGCACAAAGCTCGAGCCGCTGTGGCCGCTCGATCGTGCGCGCGCGCCGGGTAAACACAAGGTGTTCCGCGCTGTTGTCCACGAAGCGGGACTGTGGGGAACGATGGATCCGGCGTGGAACGCCCGTGATGACGAATACGTCGAGGGGCGCTCGAAACTACTGCACTTCACGACGCTGCATACGCAGCCGTGGCAGCCGTTCCCGTCGCTGCTGCGTTATCGTCCGCACCCGCTGACGGGTGTCTGGGACGCGCTCGAAGTCGAGGCCGATGCCGCGCGGTTCACGCTGTTCGACGAATCGATGCCGAGCGAGCGCTACTCGGAACTGCTCGATATGTATGGGCAGATGCACGAAGAGGGCAGACCCGATACCGGACACAGCGCAAAGAAGACGTTCTCGGGGATCTCGTTGACCGAACACGTGGCGCCGATTGCGCGGATCGTGCAACGGCACGGCGCAAAGTCCATTCTCGACTACGGTTCGGGCAAGGCGACGCTGTACCAGAGCGCGCCCGGACACGACCCCGACTCGCGCCATAAGGTCATGCCGGTGTGGAGCAATGCGGCGGTGACCTGTTACGACCCCGGCTACCAGCCGTTTTCTCAACCGTACGAATCGCACTACGACGGCGTCATCTCGACCGACGTGCTCGAGCACATTCCGGCCGAGGATATCCCGTGGGTGCTGCATCACCTCTTCTCGCACGCGAACTCGTTCGTCTACGCGGTGGCCGCGTGTTTTCGCGCCAAAAAAATCCTGCCCGACGGGACGAACGCGCATTGCACGATCCGCTCCGCGCAGTGGTGGGCGGGGCAGATGGCTCTCGTGGCACGCGCATATCCGCGCGTCGCGTGGACTTTGTGTGCGCAGGAGAAGAGCCTGCTCGCATTCGAGCAGCGCAAGAAGCTGTTCAAACGCGGCGTGCGCAGCCGGTTCTTCTCGGGGGCGGGCGGCTGTGAGTCCCAGCTCCAGTAGTCCGGGCTAGCCGATGGCGTCGTTCAAGAATTTCCTGAAACGCCTGTCGGGGAATCCCGTCACACGACGCAAGGCGCAGAACAAGTTCTACGAGCGGCGCCTGAAGCGCCACAACCTGCACCTCTACAAGGCGCATCTGAACTGGACGATGTCCGTGGAGCTTTCGGCTTTGCACGAGCAGTGGGGTCAGACCCCAGGCATTCCACCGGACCGCTGTTACTTCCTGCACGCGATGGGGCGCCTCGTCGCGACGAAGTCGATTCCTGGCGATACGGC
>CAYUMA010000806.1:0-2122 GCA_964445675.1 uncultured Pseudomonadales bacterium
ATTGCCGACTGGTCCATCAACGGCGGCCAGAACCGGAACAACGAATTCCTGCTCGATGGCGCGCCGAACAACTCCATCCAGGGCGGCAACAACATCGCCTACGTCCCGCCGGTGGATTCGGTCCAGGAATTCAAGATCGTCACCAACAGCTACGACGCCCAGTACGGACGGACGGCGGGCGGCGTGATCAACGTCTCGCTGAAATCAGGGACCAACACCTATCGCGGCACGCTCTACGAGTTTGCGCGCCGCAAGGCGTTCGACTCGAACGAGTACTTCTTCAAGGTGAACGGGCGGGAGAAACCCGATCACAAGCTCGATCAGTACGGCGGGCAGATCGATGGCCCGGTCCGGCTCCCCGGCCTGTACGACGGCCGGAACCGGACCTTCTTCATGTTCAACTACGAGGGCTACAAGGAGGCGACGCCCAACCCGACGACCTACACCGTGCCGAGCGACGCCCAGCTGCGCGGCGATTTCAGCAACCTGCGGGACGGGCAGGGCCGTCTCATCACGATTTACGACCCGGCGACCGGCCGGCTCGAGAACGGGCAGTGGGTGCGAGACCCGTTCCCGAACAACATCATTCCGGCCAATCGCATCGACCCGATGGCCGCGCGGCTGACGCAATATTTCCTGCGGCCCAATTCCACGCCGCCGGCCGGCGCCGACCCGTGGCGGAACAACTTCGTGTTTGCGCCGAACCTGGCGTACGACACCTTCCGCAACCTCGCGTCGAAAGTCGATCAGAACATCAGCAACAAGTCGCGCATGTTCTTCCGCTACGCCTACAACAAGCGGACTGAGGAGCGGTTTACCAACGGCATCACGAGCGGTCCAGCGCAGGACGGCCAGCTGCCGCTCGAGCGGCTGAATCACACCGGCGTCGCGGACTGGGTGCGCACCGTCGGGTCGTCACTCGTGCTCAACATGCGCAGCGGATTGAATCAGTACCTCGAGCTGTCGCGCTCGGATCCGGGACTCAGTTTCAATCCGGCCGAGCTGGGCTTTCCCCAGTCGCTGGTCAGCCAGCTGCCGAACAAGGTGTTCCCGCGCATCAATGTGACCGACTACCAGCCGATCGGCCGCGCCGGCCGCAACAGCGAGACCACCACGGTGTTCAGCGTGCAGCCGAATTTCTCCTGGGTAAAGAGCACGCACAACGTGCGCGGCGGGCTCGACATGCGGATGACGTGGTACACGCGTGAGATCAACGGCAACCTCTTCGTCATGGGCTTCGACCGCCGCTTTACGCAGCGCGCCTTCAACCAGGGTGACGCCTTGAGCGGCAACTCCATTGCGTCGTTCCTGCTCGGCGCGGCCAACACCGGGACCATCGACAACAACTTCTATCCGACCTTCCGCTGGAACTACTACGCGCCCTGGGTGCAGGACGACTGGAAGCTGACCGACAAGTTGACGCTCAACCTGGGTCTGCGGTGGGACCTGAATTCGCCGGTCTTCGAGGAGCAGGACCGCATCAACCACGGGTTCGATACGACCGTGATCAACCCGGTGTCGTCGCGGCTCACCCAGCCGGTTCGCGGCGGGCTCGGATTCGTCAACGTCGACGGCAACCCCCGCTACCCGTATCAGTACGACAAGAACAACATCCAGCCGCGGCTCGGCCTGGCCTACCTCCTGAATGACAAGACGGTTCTTCGCGGCGGCTACGGCCTCTATTATCTCAGCGTCGTCGGCATTTCCGATTCGAACGGCTTCGGGATCTCGACGCCGCTGATCACGACGCTCGACGACAGCCGCACGTCGACCTACCCGCTCTCGAATCCGTTCTCGCAGGGCATCGCGCAGGCGCCTGGCGCATCGCAGGGGCTGCAGACCTTCCTCGGCCGCAATCCGGGATTCTCGAATCCCGACTTCGTCAACCCGTACGTCCATCAGTTCTCGTTGGGCATTCAGCGCGAGTTGCCGTGGCGCACGACGCTCGAGCTCACCTACGTCGGTAGCCGCACGTTACAGGAACAGAACCGGTGGGGCGGCTTCAACGAACCACCACTCGAACTCCGCAACCGCTGCGACGTGACGAAGGGCGGTGTCGCGTCGTTCTGCAACGAGCTCCTCCCGAATCCCTTCTTCCAGGTGCCGGGGTTCGAGGGCACCA
>CAYUMA010000807.1:0-4905 GCA_964445675.1 uncultured Pseudomonadales bacterium
CTCGGTTGGTTGCCCGGCGGCACCGTGATCGCAGCGACCCTCGTGTGCGCATTTTTCTCCGCCTTCACGGGCGCATCCGGCGTCACGATTCTTGCGCTCGGCGGCCTGCTGTTGCCGGCCTTGCGCGCAGCCGGCAACAGCGAATCGTTCTCGACCGGACTCATCACATCGACCGGTTCGATAGGCCTGCTGTTCCCACCCAGCCTTGCAGTGATTCTGTACGGCGTCGTCGCACAAGTGCCGATTCCGGATCTCTTTCGTGCGGGTTTATTGCCCGGCTTGTTGATGGTCGCTGCGATCTGCGTGTACGGCGTCGCGCATGCGCGTCGTGCGTCATCGCCACGCGTGCTGTTCGACCGCCGTGAAGCGACGCGCGCGCTATGGGAATGCCGATACGAATTGTTGCTGCCGGTTGTGGTACTGACGGCGTTGTTCGGGGGCTTCGCAACGTTGATCGAAGCCGCCGCCATGAGCGCGTTCTATGTGATCGTCGTCGAGGCGGTGGTTCGCCGCGATCTGAACTTGTGTAGAGATCTGCCACGCGTATTGCTGCGCTGCGCGACGTTGCTCGGCGGTGTATTCGCGATCATCGGTGTCGCGATGGGGCTCACGAGTTATCTGGTCGACGCGATGATTCCGATGAAACTCGTCGCGTGGGTAGGCGCGCACGTGGATTCGCGCGTCGAGTTTTTGCTGCTGCTGAACGCGTTGCTGCTTGTGGTCGGCTGCCTGATGGACGTCTTTTCGGCGATCTTCGTCGTGCTGCCGCTGATCATTCCGGCGAGCCAACTGTTCCACGTCGATCCGTTACACCTCTGCATGATCTTTTTGCTGAATCTGGAGATCGGCTATCTGACGCCGCCGGTCGGCATGAACCTGTTCCTCGCGTCATATCGTTTGGAGAAGCCGATGGTCGAGGTTTCGCGCAGCGTGTTGCCGTTCCTCGTCGTGCTGATTGTGGTACTGCTCCTCGTCACATTCATCCCAGCGCTCGTGCTGGGAACGGAGTAACCATGTCGCAGATGAACTCCAAGCCGCCCCAACGGCCCAGCAATATCGCGCGGTTCGACGCGCACCGCCGTGGGAGTGGCCGCGAAATCAAGCCTTGTGTCAGCCCGACAAATCCGTATGTTGGTTCGCCAAACATCAAGGAAACGCAGGCCATGCCCCCGAATGGGGAGCAGCCGATCATATTCGACGACGGTTTTCGGGTTGGTGACTTCGAGGTCTACCCGAAGCGGCTTGCATTTGTTCGTGACGGCAATACGGGTCGGGTCGAACCCAAGGTGATGGCCGTACTCGTGCATCTCGCCAAACGAGCCGACGAAGTGGTGACCCGCAACGAGTTCGCCGACGAGGTCTGGCGGGGCCGAATCGTCTCCGACGAAGTATTGTCGCGTGACATCTCGATCCTGCGCTCACAGCTCGGCGACGACGCAAAAGAACCCAGCTATGTCCTGACGATTCCCCGCGTTGGCTATCGTCTGATTGCCAAGGTGCGTCCGTTGCGTGACCCGGTCCCGGACGCCGCGACGACATCGGCCCAACCCCTTGCGCCCCCTATCGTCGCGCCGGACGTCAACGACGCACCGCTTACGGACCCTGCACCCACCGAATCGGTTGTTTTGCCGTTCTGGCAAAGGCGAGGCCGGACAATTGCGATTGCGGCGACCCTGCTGATCGCTACCGTTGGCGTCGTTCTGACGTATGTCATGATGCCGCGATCACCCGACCCTACCATGATCGCGGTCCTCCCCTTCGTCAGTCTGTCAGACTCTCAAGACGACGAATTTTTCAGCGACGGCCTGTCCGAAGAAATCATGCACGCGCTCGGCGGCATCTCCGGCATCAGCGTGGTATCGAAAACATCGAGTTTTGCGTTCCGTAAGTCGACCGAAGACATCCGCGAGATCGGCCGCAAACTGAACGCCGGCTCCCTGCTCGAAGGCAGCGTACGGCGCGACGGCAACCGCCTGCGCATCACCGCACAAATGATCAACGCAAACACGGGCCTGCAGGACTGGTCGGAGACCTATGAGCGGCGTGTGTCCGACATCTTCGAAATACAGAACGAGATCGCCACTGCGATCGCCCGCCGACTCGTTGGTACGCCGACGCCCGGTGCCCTCCCCGCGCCACCAACGCAGGATCTCGACGCCTATGTGCTGTTCCTGCGCGCCAATCAGCTGCTGCGCGATCGCGGCGCCGTGCAACTGACGCGCGCCATCGAGTTGTTTCAACGCGCGATTGCGCGTGATCCGAACTTCGCGCGTGCATACGCCGGACTCGCCCAGGCGTACACGCTGCAGCCGAGCTATACGGGTTCATCCGAAAAGGCCGGGCACGTTTTGGCGCTCGTCGCCGAGGCACGCGCCGAAGTGCTCGGCGAAGACCCCGCACGAGCGGCGGGCATGCGTGCGTACGTGCAATTTCGCTCGCGGGACTGGCAGGCGGCGAAAGACGACTTCGACGTCGCGCTCGCGGCTAATCCGCACGATGCCGAACTGTTGCAGTCGTACTCGCAGTACCTGGCGACCGTCGGTTGGATGACGCGCTCACGCAGCACCGCCGAAAAGGCACTCAAAGCCGATCCGCTGTCTCCGGCGGCGAATCAGCGCGCCGGTGTGGTCAGCCTCTGGGCTGATGATTCAGAAGCTGCGGCGCGCTACTTCTCGATTGCTTCCGAAGACGGCATCGAGGGCCCCGGATTGCCCGAGGCCTGGATTGCGTTTCTGTTGACGCAGGGTCGCGTCGACGAGACGCGCACGGCGTTGATCGAAACGCAGCGTATCCGCGGGCAAAGCACCGCGTGGATTGAACCTGCACTTGCGGCGGTTGCAACGAAGGGTTCGCCGCGCGAAGCGGTCGATGCGCTCACGCGCGACTTCAAATCCGGCAACCTCGGTGTACCGATGTATGTCGGCGCACTCTTTTTCGTCGGCGATCTCGATGCGTTGTTCGCTGCGATGCCGGACGTCATTGCCAGCGGCGAACCGTTCGACGTCGAGTTGTTCTTCAGCGAAAAAGGGCGCGCGATGCGCAGCGACCCCCGCTTCATACCGCTGATGACCCAATTGCATCTCGTCGACTTCTGGGACGCGGAAGGCTGGCCGGATGCCTGCGCCCGCACCGCGCAGCAGATTGTCTGTCGTTAGTGTGTGTACGGTAACGAACAGAGTTCGCGAGCATGCCGGTCCATTCTGTGGTTTGAACCTGTACGCACATTGATTGAGCGAAAAACATGCTTGAAACAGTCGCGATCCTTCTGGTGATCCTGTGGGCGTTGGGGCTCGTCTCCTCGTACACGTTGGGAGGGTTCATTCACATCCTGCTGGTACTCGCGGTCATCGTCATCGCGGTCCGATTGATTCAGGGCCGGCGGATCTGACTACGCCGCCGAGATTTCGTCCGTCCATACCCGGAAACTGTTCAGCGCATTCAGTCCGAACGCGTTGCTGATCGAGACATCGGCCGCGTCGCGGCCGCGCGCGATCAGCACGCGGCCGATCCGCGGGGTGTTGTTGCGCGCGTCGAACGTGTACCAGCGACCATCGAGAAACGCTTCGAACCAGGCGGCAAAGTCCATCGGTGCTGCGGACTTCGCAACACCGATGTCGCCGAGATACCCGGTGCAGTAGCGCGCCGGGATGTTCATACACCGGCACAGCGCGACGGCGAGGTGGGCGTAGTCGCGACACACGCCGGTTCGGTCGTAGTACGCCTCGAGCGCCGTCCGCGTCATCCGCGCGTGCTCATAGCCGAACGTGATGTGACGATGCACGTAATCGCAGATCGTCTGCACGCGACCCCACCCGGTCGGTGCGTGGCCGAACAGACCCCACGAGATTTCGGACAACCGGTCGGTCTCGCAGTACCGGCTGCCCAGTAGAAACAGCAGCGTCTCTTCGGGCAGATCCTGAACCGCGACCTGTTGCGCGTGCGGAACCACAACATCGGTCAGCCCGCTGTCGTTGACGACGACGTTCGCCGTGATGCGCGTGCGACCGGTCGGCGCGACGATGCGGGTGCACCAGTTGCCGAAGCTGTCGCGATAGGCCGTCATCGGGACGGGTGGGTCGAACGTCAGGTCGTCGCGGCCGATAAGATCGGAGACGCGGGTGAAATGGACGTTCAGCGTGAGAATCATCGGCGTCGGCTGCGGACAGTCGTAGATGATCTCGAAGCCGACACGGATCTGCATGAGGGTTCTCCGATATGGGCAATCTTGCGATGCTACGCTACGGCACTCGATTGCCGCGGCGTCGAATTATTACTCAATCACGTGTTCCATCGCCCGCGTCACGCCAGATTCTGCCCCGATCCCGCACCGGGTCCAGCAACGCCAGATCGCCGGATTTCACCTCGTAGCCGCGCGGATACGGCGCACGCGGTTCCATGCCGAGCGCCGCCAGCACATGGTCGTCCTGGTAGTAGCGCGTGACCGTGTGCAGCGCCAGATTGCGCAGGAAATTCGGTTCCTCGATCCGCAGCTCAGCGACCAGACGCCCCCGCGCAGCGGCATCGAGATCGGCGAAATCCGTCCCGAAGCGCAGTTGCGCAGCGGCCTCGAGACGATCGAGTTCGCTGCGCAGTGGCCCGATCGACGCCGGCTCTGATTCGATCAGATAAGGCAGAACGCCGACGTCCGCCGCACCCGGCATCGCACGCGCCGCGTGTGGCGGCACGATCATATTCAGCACGACATCGAGCGTGCGCCGTTGCAGGGTCGTTAGCGGTCCGTCGGTGCCGATCAGATCGTTGGCCATCGCGCCCCTCAGTCGAACAGGTTGGCGAGGTTGTGTTTGATGCGATCGGCGATGTACAGCGCGACCGCCTGCAGCGTCGTCGTTGGATTGACGCCGCCCGACGTCACAAAAACGCTGCCGTCGACGATGAACAGATTGC
>CAYUMA010000808.1:0-2164 GCA_964445675.1 uncultured Pseudomonadales bacterium
GGCGAGGTCCCGGCCATTGGCAGCGCGGTGCAGGAACTCGTGGAAGATCTCCTTCCCAACGGGGTTCTGGGGGCCGGGGAAGACCGTCTCGATGAACAGGTCGATGGCCGCGGGCGTCCGCTCCCAGCTTGTCTCGGACACATCCAACATGCGGTTAAACGCTTCCTTGCTCTGTGCGTCGAGTTGTTCTCCCCGATTCGCAAAGCTGCCGGCCAGCGTCAGGTTCGCGAGCTTATCCGGGTGCCGACTCGCGTACGCGATCGCCGCGGGTCCGCCGGCCGACATTGCGTACAGGGCAAAGTGGTCCAGTCGCTGGGCGTCGACCACGGCCTCGATGTCGCTCACTCGCGCATCGAGCGAAAAGTCGGTGATGTTACGGTCCGACAGCCCGAAGCCCCGGCCATCGTAACGAATGATCCGATGCTTCTCCGAACTCAGCGCCAGCACGCCGAGGCCGTCGTAGGTGGGGCTGTTGAACCCCTCCTGCAGATGCGTCGCCCAGCCGAGCACGATCAGCACAGGGGGACCCTCGCCAGTCGTCGCATAGGCGATGCGGGTGCCGTCCGCGGCGACCGCGAAGGCGATGTGCTGCTCGATCGGGTCGCCGAGGTACTGCGCCGAGTACAGGAACCATCTCGACAGGATGTAGTCCTTGTTCAGCACCCCCGCGATCCCCAGTGCGACGAGCAGCGCGGCAGCGGATGCCAGTGCGTAGCGTCTGACAGGCGAGCGGCGGCGCGCGGGGCGAGCGATCACGGCCACCTCGCTGGATTCGACTGCGTCGGCCGGCAGCACGTCGAGCATCTTCGCAACGTACTTCTCGTCCGAGAGCGCGAATCGGTGGATCGCCTGCGTGGAGCTCAGCGACAGCTCGAGGCCCGCACGCAGCGCCACCTGCTCCAGGTAGATCGGCAGGATCTGCTTGTCGCGGTTGTGGGCGAAGTTGATCTCGTCGCGGCAATGCCGCGAGGCGGTGGATGCGTTGGATGCATAGAAGAGCACGAGCGCGGCGCCCTCCAGGGCTCGCGCGAGTTCATCGCTCCATTGGGTGCCCGGGCTGATGCCCTCGTCGTACCAGATGCGCACGCCGGCCGAACGCAGCAGCACGAGGTCGTCGTAGACGGCAGCCGTGTCGTGGTGGGAGTAGCAGACGAAAACGTGGGTCTCGGCTCCGCGATACGCGGTGAAGGGCGGTTCGTCTGCAGCTCCGTTCACCGACACGGTCGCTTCCTCAGGGATGTTTTTTCGGGCGACCGAGTATAGCCGTTGGGACTACTCGAAACCCGTGCCACACGGGGGCTGACCTGCGTAGATCCGCTGGTCAACTCACGGTGCGAGGATGCCGGATCACCTCGGCCGCCGCAGCATTGGAACGACCTCGGGCGAACTGCCGACCTGCACGGTGCCCAGAATTTCGAAGCCGTGCCGTTGATACAGCGAAATGTTGCGCGGGTTCGACGATTCGAGATAAGCGATCGCGCCCTCTCGATCGAAGCGTTGTACTGCATGCCGCATCAGCGCAGCACCGTAACCGCGGCCCTGCTGCGCGGGGTCGACGCCGATGATTGGCAGATACCAGTGCGGCTCGTGCGGATGGTAACTCGCCATTTGTTCGAATACGGCCGCGAGTTCCGCCTGCACGCCCGCGGGCGCGTCCGACGGCGCGGACATCAGCGCCGCCATGCGCTCCCCGTCCGGTTGCACACCCGGCGCCAACCACAGCGCGGCACCGGCGAAGCCCTCAACCACGTACGTCGTCCCATGCGGCAGGCCGCCGCAACCGAATACGTCGATGAAATCCGGCATTGTGGCGAGGTACGCGTGCGCGCTGGGGTTCGCCCAACGAGCCATCGGATCGGTGACGAACGCGAGCGTGATCACATCGATCACCTTGCGTCGCTCGGCTTCGGTCGCGCAACGGACTACGGGCGGGTTCATGTCGATGCCTCCGTTTGTGTGCGGGTTGATCCGTTGATCGTCAGACGATACCACGGGGATTGAGCGTGCCTGCGCGCGAGACTAGCATCGCCGAACATCAATCAAAGACAAACAACATGATCAGAGACATCGCGCAAGACGAGATCGCGCAGTACGAACGCGACGGCGCGATTTGTCTGCGGGGCTTGTTCGAAGATAAGTGGGTGGAGCGCCTTCGCGCCGCGAT
>CAYUMA010000809.1:0-3028 GCA_964445675.1 uncultured Pseudomonadales bacterium
TCGGCCCGATGACTACCTGGCGCGCGTCGCCGTCAGCGCCGACGACGTGGTGGTCCAGTCGCAGAGTCGTGACCAACGCACACTGTCGGCTACGGCGCATCCGTTCGAACCCGGAAACCCTCGGGCGCTCATCACCGAGCAGCAACCCGCGTGGGTCAATCTGCACAACAACTTTCGTTTTGTCGGCGACTGCGGCGACTATTTGTGGACGTCGGAACGCGGCGGATCTTCGCAGCTGTACTTGTATCGGCGCGATGCAGACGTACTCGCGTTGAGCGGCGATCGGGGTCGGATCAACGAGGTCGTCCATGCCGATGCGACGCAGGCATACGTGCTCGGTTGGGTCGACGACCCGACCGAACAGCACCTGTTCCGCATCCGATACGACGCGCCGGGCGTGCTCGAACGACTGACCCCGGATGCCGGTTGGCACGAGGCGAGTATCGACGCCGCCGGCGAGTGGTTTGTCGACCGGTACTCCCACTTGGACCAGCCGTCGTGCATCGTGCTGCGTTCGTTGCGCGACACTTCAGCGGCACGACCTTTAGCCGCCAACACGTTGACCGAGGGGCATCCGTACCAGCCGCACCTCGCGCAGCACGCACGGGCCACGTTTGGTCGCCTTGCCGCTGTCGACGGGCAGGAACTCTTTTATCGGCTGACGCTGCCGCGTGACCGCGACCCGACGCGCCGCCTGCCGGTGCTCGTGAACGTGTATGGCGGTCCGGGCGTGCAGCGTGTCCGCAATGAATGGGTACCGTTGACGCACCAGTTGTTCGCCGCCGCGGGACTTGCGGTATTCGAGCTGGACAACCGTGGCGGCGCCAATCGAGCCAAGGCGTTCGAGGACCCGATTCGAGGTCGACTCGCCGATGTCGAAGTCGCTGATCAGCTCGCGGGCATCCGCTACTTGCGGAGTCAACCGTGGGTCGATCCCGAGCGGATCGGCGTGATCGGACACAGCTATGGCGGCTTCATGACGCTGATGTTGCTGGCTCGCAGCGAAGGCATGATCAAGACCGGCGTCAGCACGGCGCCGGTCACCGACTGGCGTCTCTACGACACGCACTACACCGAGCGCTATCTGGATACGCCTGAGAATAATCCGGATGGCTATCGCGACAGCTCCATGCTGACGCACGTCGAGTCGATCCGCGGCGAATTGTTGTTGATGCACGGGATGGCCGACGACAACGTGCTATTCGGCAACACCACGACATTGATGAAAGCGTTGCAGGACCACGGTCGCAGCTTCGAATTGATGTTGTATCCCGGCGCGAAGCACGCGCTGCAGGAGCGCACCGTCGCAACCCATCGTTACAACACCCTACTCGATTTTTTGAAACGGAAATTGCTCGCGTGAACTACCACATCCGTGCGGCGGTATCCGCCGACATCGATCTGCTCGTACATTTCAACCACGCAATGGCGCAGGAGAGTGAAGACAAACCGCTCGATCTCACGCGATTGAAGGCGGGACTCGTCGCGTTGTTCGAACGCCCGTCCGATGGTCACTACATCATCGCCGAAACCGCGAATGGCGAACGCGCGGGCGCTCTGATGCTGACGTTCGAATGGAGCGACTGGCGCAATGGCCGCTTCTGGTGGATCCAGAGCGTCTACGTGGTACCTGCGCACCGGCGACTCGGCGTTTACCGCGCATTGCACGATCACGTGCGTGCTGCCGCGCGGCGCGACCCTCAATGCTGCGGCCTACGACTCTACGTGGAACGGGAAAACACGGGCGCGCAGGCGACATATCGCGCGATGGGCATGGTCGAAACGCATTATCGTCTCTACGAAGAAGAGTTCGATCGACCCTGAGTCGTCGAGACGCCGAACAGGCGCTCGAAGTTCTCGGTTGTGCGCTGCGCAAGAATTTCGAAGTCTTCATTTCTAAGCGTGGCGAGGAACTTCGCCGTTTCTACGACGAACAGCGGCTCGTTGGTCTTGCCGCGATGCGGTGCCGGCGCGAGCCATGGACAATCCGTCTCGACGAGCAGCCTATCTTGCGGAATCCGCCGCGCGACTTCGCGCACATTGTCTGCATTGCGAAATGTCACGATGCCCGATATGGATACGTACCAGCCGAGGTCGAGCGCCGTCTGCGCGAGTTCCCATGACTCTGTAAAGCAGTGCAACACGCCGCACGCGCCGGCGTGCGCCCGCAGCAGATCGCTGGTGTCGTCCTCGGCTGCACGCGTATGGACGATGACGGGCAGCGCATGCTGCCGCGCCAGCGCGAGGTGCGCGGCGAAGCACTCACGCTGCAGGCGCCGCGCGCCATCCGCGTCAGCGATCCTGGAATAGTCGAGGCCGGTCTCACCGATCCCAACGATCTCGTTATGGGGCAGTGCGGCGGCAACCCACTCGACTGAATAATGCACATCGACGCTTTGCGGATGCACGCCGGCACTGGCCCAGACATCCGCATGGCGTCGTGCGATTGCCAATACGTCTGCATGGGTATGCTGTTCAGCGCCAATACACAAGAAGCCCCGCACGCCGGCGGCGCGCGCCGACTCAAGCTTCGCGTCGCAGTCCTGCAGATAGTTCAGATGACAGTGAGAATCGACCAGCACGCCTACATCGTGTGCGTGTGGCGGTCGGATTGCAGCGCGCCCGCGAGATAGGTCTCGATCTTGCTGCGGGCAACGTCGTCCTGGTCGTTGAACTGAACGCCGATTCCGGCAGCCCGGTTGCCTTGCGCGCCTTTCGGCGTCATCCAGACGACTTTTCCGGCGACCGGAATACGTTCGGCTTCGTCCATCAGGTTCAGCAGCATGAACACTTCATCGCCGAGCTCGTATTCCTTCTTCGTCGGGATGAACAACCCGCCGTTGCGAACGAACGGCATGTACGCGGCATACAGGACGGCCTTGTCCTTGATGGCCAACGACAGAATTCCGTTTCGAGTACCGCGTTTAGCTTCCATTACTGCGTCAGTCCGGCTCATGCCGGATCAATGTACACCGGGACGGTGGGGCGCGGATGATCATGTTCTCAGTCTGGCTTGTCAATTACGTGC
>CAYUMA010000810.1:0-4583 GCA_964445675.1 uncultured Pseudomonadales bacterium
AGAGTCGTTTCGACCTGGCTTACAACGCGCCCCACGCGCTGGCCCCGGCGGCGCTGCGTCACCGAGGCTACCGCTGCGAGTCGCGCTATCTTGTCTTTCAATGCCTGCAACACACGATCGACCTACCGTCGCAGCAATGGCGCGTGCTGGACGAGGCGCATCGCAAGCGCAATCTTGCTGAATATGAGGGCGAGATGGACATCGATGAACAACTTGTCGCGGCGCTGCTGCGGGTTGCGCGGGAAGTAGCGAGGCGCGTGAGCAGTCTGATCGCGGCGTAACGCCTTTGACGTCATGACGTCCGTCCACCATGCTTCGGGCATGAAGACTCCAAAAAGAGCGACGGTCTACTTCGAACCGGAACTGCATCGTGCTCTGCGCCTGCGAGCAGTTGCCAACGACCGCTCAATCTCAGACATCGTCAATGAAGCAGTGCGACTGGCGCTCACGGCGCTGCCACGTGAGATACGTCGATATGAATCAAAATGATGATCCACTGAACGATGAATACGATTTCAGCCGCGGCGTCCGCGGCAAGTATGCGGGACGCGTGAACGTTGAAGCGGCGCGCGTCGTCATCGATGCGGAGCTCGCCAAAGAGTTTCCGACTGACCGTGCAGTGAATGACGCGTTGCGGGAACTCTTGCGACGACGCGCCTCGGACGCCCGGCCAACGCACGACTGACGACGTAGCGGTTTCACTGGAGACGCCGGGCTCCGACCACGAAGACTTCCGACCGTGCCTGAACGGACGCGCTGTGCAGATCAGGCGCTGGCGCGCGTATGCAAATTTGCTCGCAGATACTCTGGCGCAAGATCGAAGCCGTTTTGCCAAACGACCGTATCGTGCTCGACACGGATAGAGGCGAACGCGTCGACGACACGCAGCGCCACCACAATCTGGCGCGGATCGTTCATTACGAAATCGCGCAGATCGACCTCACCTTCGACGCCGTCATCGAAGCGAACCCACAGGCGATAGTTCGCGAGCGCGCGTGCGGCAGTTACCCAGTTCAAGCAGGTGCTCCTATTCGAGCGGCGCAATGCGAGCAAACGTACCTTGCGTCGCGAGGCTCGTCCAGTTTCGATCAAGCTCACTACGATGGATGTGCGCCCACTCCGTTACCAGTGCGAGAACGCGCGCTGGCAGCTCGCCATCGATGGCCAACGCGGCGCTTTGGCGTCTTGACGTTATGACGTTATGACACCATGCTTCGGTCATGAAAACTCCAAAACGAGCTACCGTCTACTTCGACCCGGAACTGCATCGAGCACTGCGTCTGCGAGCGGTTGCCAACGACCGCTCGATCTCAGACATCGTCAACGAAGCCGTGCGGCTGGCGCTCGCCGAAGACGCGGAAGATCTCGAAGCGTTCGACACGCGGGTCCGCGAGCGCAGCGTTCCCTTCGAGACTGTGCTGAAGGATCTGAAGCGGCGTGGCCGAATATAGGCTGCTGTTCAAATCATCGGCAGCGAAGGAACTTGCAACGGTCGGTACGCGAGCGGATCGCAACCGGATCATCGCGCGCATTCGCGAGCTGAGGGTCGATCCCAGACCTCGAGGTTGCGAGAAACTTGCGGGCTACGCGGATCGCTCTCGCATTCGCCAGGTTAACTTCAGAGTCGTCTATCTGTTCGATGAAGGACGTCGTGAGGTCACCGTCTTCAAGGTCGCTCGCCGCAAGGATGTTTACCGCTGAACTGCTGCTGCGTGCAACAAGCGGTGTGTACACTGCGCCAATGAAGCGGCATCTAACGATGCTGGCCACGGCGCGCCGGATGCGATGAAATCTGACTCATACGCGTCGGGCTCTACCGACGCATCAAGAATTCCCCACCCTGACACAGGGAGCAGACATGACTAACAATCTCGCCGAGGTGAACGACAGTCCCGCACCGGCGCAGAACATCAAGCCGCCCATTCTCGTCAACTGCGTCGCTTACCAGGACGGCGCCACGCTGGCGGCGGACCTCCCCACCGAGGCGATCAGCGACTATCTTCTGCTGCCCGGTTGCTTCGTCTGGGTCGCGTTGCACGACGCGGGTCCCGCGGAGCTTGCGCTGATGCAGGAAGAATTCGGCCTGCACGAACTGGCCGTGGATGACGCACGCCACGGGCATCAGCGGCCAAAGATCGAGGAGTACGGCAACAGCCTGTTCGTCGTGATGCAGACGGTCGAGTTGGTCGGCGGTGTACTGAACGTCGGCGAAGTCGACGTGTTCGTCGGGCCGAACTATGTGTTGTCGGTGCGCAAGAACAGCGAACAGGGTTTCATGAGCGTACGCCGGCGCTGCGAATCGGAACCCGAACACCTGCAACAGGGATCCGGGTTCGTGCTCTACGCATTGATGGACGCCGTGGTCGATCGCTACTTTCCGCTCATCGACACGCTCGAATCGGAACTGGAAGCGATCGAGGCGAGGATCTTCTCGAGAGAACGCGGAGCAGCGCGCAGCAACATCGAGGCTCTGTATCAACTGAAGAGCAAGGTGACGGTGCTCAAGCACGCAGTCGCCCCGCTCTTCGACGCGGCCGGACGCCTGCACGGAGGCCGCACGCCGGCGGTCTGCAAAAACACACAGGAGTACTTTCGCGACGTCAGCGATCATCTCGCGCGCGTGAACGCGTCGATCGACACCATGCGCGACACGATCAGCACTGCAATGGCGGTCAATCTATCGATGGTGACGATCGAAGAGAACGAGGTGACAAAGCGCCTTGCCGCGTGGGCGGGGATCTTCGCCGTGGTCACCGCCTTTGCCGGCATCTGGGGAATGAACTTCGAGCACATGCCGGAACTGGCTGAGCCGTGGGGCTACCCCGCAGCGCTGGGCCTGATCGCGATCTCGGGCGGCATCATGTATTGGGGGTTCCGCAAGTCGGGCTGGTTGTAACGAGCATGGCGGTCTGAGGCGTGAGATCGAGACGTGCCGGAGACGCCACGGGGCCGAGGATCGGGGCGATCCGACCGCGCGCCTTTTGCTTTGCGCAGTTCACTGAGTAAAATTACTCGCCGTATTGAGTAATTCGTAATGCAGTACCAGCGCCCACAAGCCGCCACGCTCGCCGAGCGCCTGGCCGAACGACGCCGTCACGTGCAGGTGGTGGCCGGGCCGCGTCAGGTCGGCAAGACGACGTTGGTGCAGCAGGTGGTCGAAGCGTCGGATCTGCCAACCCGCATTGCGAGTGCCGACGAACCGACTCTGCGCGGCCGCGAATGGATTAATCAACAGTGGCAGGCAGCACGTCTGGAAGCATCGGACGCGGGCAAGGCCGGCGCGATCCTGGTGCTCGACGAGATCCAGAAGATTCCAGGCTGGTCCGAGAGCGTCAAGCGGCTGTGGGACGAAGACACGCGCCGGCGTTTACCGCTGAAGGTGGTGCTACTGGGTTCGGCGCCATTACTCATCGCACGCGGGCTGACTGAGAGTCTCGCCGGGCGCTTCGAGCTGTTGCACCTGCCGCACTGGGCGTTCAGCGAGATGCGCACCGCATTCGGCTGGTCGGTCGAGGAGTACATCTTTTACGGCGGTTACCCCGGCGCCGCGCCATTGATCGCCGAACCGAAACGTTGGGCGCGCTACGTGCTCGACGCGCTGGTGGAAACCACGATCTCGCGCGACGTGTTGTTGCTCACGCGCGTCGACAAGCCCGCGCTGCTGCGGCGGCTGTTCGAACTGGCGTGCCGCTATTCCGGGCAGGTGCTCTCGTACACCAAGATGCTCGGACAGCTCCAGGAAGCCGGCAACACGACGACGCTGGCGCACTATCTCGACTTGCTTACCGCCGCGGGAATGGTGACGGGGCTGCCGAAGTACGCTGGCGATCTGGCGCGCAGTCGCGGCTCCAGCCCCAAGTTGCAGGTGTTCAACACCGCGCTGATGACGGCCGGCAGTGGGCTAGCCCTCGGTGACGCCCGCGCCGACCCGGAGCTGTGGGGTCGGCTCGTGGAGTCCAGCGTGGGTGCCCACCTGATCAACGCCGCAGCCGGCGGCGAGTGCGAGGTGCATTACTGGCGTGAGCGCAATCAGGAGGTCGACTTCGTCGTGAGAGCGGGCCGTCGCCTGGTCGCGATCGAGGTGAAGAGCGGACGCGCGCCGCATACCCACCCCGGCATCGCCGCGTTCGCCGCCGCGTTTAAGCCGAAGCGCAGTCTGCTGGTTGGCAGCGACGGCGTCGCGGTGCAAGAGTTCCTTGGGCGGCCCGTCGCGCACTGGCTGCAGTCGTGAATAGAGCGACTCGTCGATCGAGACGCTCGTGCCGGAGATGCGATCACCGTCGTTTCGTCTGACGTCGCGGGCGAGTCGCTTCGCTATTCAGCCCTGCACGCCCTCGTTAGATCGTGCCGACGACCGCACCCACTTCGTCCCATATCGCGCGCTCCCCGCTATACGGATCGTTCGCGATCGCGACCGGGTCGTCGAAGATCGCCGTGGCGCGCGCCAACGCGGCGCTTTGGCGTCTTGACGTTATGAAGCCATCCTTCGGTCATGAAAACTCCAAAACGAGCTACCGTCTACTTCGACCCGGAACTGCATCGAGCACTGCGTCTGCGAGCGGTTGCCAACGACCGCTCGATCT
>CAYUMA010000811.1:0-5918 GCA_964445675.1 uncultured Pseudomonadales bacterium
GGCCGAAAACCTGTACGATCGGCGCGGGAGGAAAATCCAATGTTCAAACTCGCATTGCAGATCGTCGGAATCATCGTCCTGCTCTTAGCGGCGACGGTGGTCACGTTGAAACTGAAGCACCAGAACGCCGCTGGTCCATCCGTGTTGTTTCCCGGGGGCGAACTGGTGTCCGGCGAATTGCACCGGGGCGCGGAGCCCGACTGGTCGTTTACCGACGAGATTTTCACGATCGAGTTTCAGACGCTAGAGCCTGCGAGTTCGCGCCGCATATTCATCATGGAGAGTGACGGCACGGCGTACATACCCTCGGGTTACATGAAGTCGTTCCTCGGCAGGCTCTGGAAGGACTGGGCGTTCGACGTGGAAGCCGGGAGCAAACTCGCGGTCCCACGCATCAACGGCGTGCGCTACGAGCGTGAACTGATACGCGTGACGGAACCGTCCGTCATCGCGGGTGTCGCGAAAAAGCTGGCCCAGAAGTATGCCGGCGGGGCAACCCCCGACGCAGTGGCGCAGGTCGAAAAGAGCGTCGCCGACGGCGACACGTGGATCTTCGCAATGGCACCGAGGAGCGGATCGTGAAAACGGCAACTTATCTGCGGCTCTGCGGCGGCCTGACTCTCGTTTGGGTATTGGGCTTGCTGTTCGTAACGCCGTTTGCGGAATTGGTCGAGCAACTGAAGCTGCTGTTCCTGTCGACGAACGCGCGATAGGCGTGTCCAGTTCGCAACATAGCGCGCAAGCGGCTCTCGCCTCAGCGTCGCCGTTAGCATCCGTCATTGGACTTTCGATGAAACAAATCCTGCTGCACGCCTTGTTCGCACTTGCGCTGTTGATCGGCGCTCCCGTTCTCGCCCACGAGGCGCTTCATGGACCGGCTGTGGATCAAACGCACGTCGGCCGCGTACTGGGACGTGTGGACTTTCCCACCTCGACACAGTCCGCGGAAGCCCAGGCGGCGTTCGTGCAGGGCATGCTGCTGTTGCACCTGTTCGAGTACGACGCCGCAGAGGCAGAGTTCCAGCGCGCCCAGACACTCGACCCTGGATTTGCGATGGCCTACTGGGGTGAAGCCATGGTGCACAACCACCCGATCTGGGATCAGCAGGAACCGGACAAGGCCCGGGCCATACTGAACAAGTTCGCACCCACCGCCACGGCCCGCGCAGCAAAGATCACCTCACCGAAAGAACGCGACTATTTCGAAAGCCTGGAGATCTTGTACGGCGAAGGCACTAAGGCAGAGCGCGACCGGGCCTACATGCGCCACTTGGAAAGAATGTCAGCGCGCTACCCGCAGGATCCGGAGGTTCGCCTGTTTTATGCGCTCGCAATCATGGGCGCCTACGAGGGCGTGCGCGACATCCCCGCGTACATGGAATCGGCAGCGATATCGCAGTCGGTGTTCAGCGCCCACCGCGAACACCCCGGTGCGGCCCACTACTTGATTCACGCAGTCGACGACCCGATCCATGCGCCGCTGGGTCTCGAAGCCGCGCGAGCCTTGTACGTCATGGCGCCCGACGCGGGCCATTCGCTGCACATGACGTCGCACATCTTCACGGCCCTTGGCATGTGGGACGACGTGGTGACGGCCAATACCAACGCCGTACGCGTCGCCAACGAGATGGCTAAGGAGCGAGGCAGGTCAGCGAGTCACCTCGGGCACTACAATTTCTGGCTGCTGTACGGGCTGCTGCAGCAAGGCCGGGTGGCCGACGCGAAAGCGCTGCTGAGCGCGGCCTACGCGGAAGTCAACGCGGACGTTCAACCCATCAAAGACTCGATGATCCTCGACTCGGACAACTCCCGCCTCGGCTCGATGGTGCAGATGTGGGCGCGCTACCAGTTGGAGACGGCGGGCACCGACGCCGACGTGGCAACGTGGCGATTCGACATGGCCGACGCGTTCGACCCGAACCTCACGTACCAGTACGTTTCAGGCCTGCTGTCGCAAGACCCGGTCGCGATCGAGGCGCACCTGGCATCGTTCCGCACGCTCCGCGCCGAACTGCGCGAGCGCATCACGGCGCTACCCCGCCAGGCGCCGTCAGACCTGCTCTATCTCGACCGATTGGACGTCATCGATCTCGAACTGCAGGCGGTTCTCGCGCGCCGCCAAGGCAATATGCGGGCCGCGATTCAATACGCCCGCGAGGCCAGCCGGCTGGAGGGTGAGATGCCGTACTCCTTCGGACCACCCTTCGTCGATTACCCCTCCGCGCAACTGTTGGGCGAGTTGCAGCTGGCCGAAGGTAACTTTGCGGAGGCGGCGGCCGCGTTCACGGAGCAGCTGAAGCGCTCGCGCGGCAAAACCAAGGTCGTCGAAGAGCTCGAACGGGCCGAGACGCAAATTCGCAATTGACCAGTGGGAGACGGCGCTCACCTGCCGGGCTCGACGCCGGTCATCCTCGGTAACACTGTCTCCACGAAGATCCGATCGCGCAGATCGAGGTGAAAGAGCTCGATGCCGAGCGACTCGAACTCGAGGATGCGCGCCCAGACGGTGTCCGGACTGCCGATCAGCCGCGCTGCGAATCCCTCGTTGGTGTCGAGCACGGCGAGCGGGTCGTCGGACGCCCACATCCCGACCGCACCCGAGGTGGCCTGTTGGCGCCGAGCGACCAGAGCCGGATCCACGGCAGCAAGGCGTTCGTCGATCGCGCGCCATGCCTCTGCGTCCGTGTTGCGACAGAGCGGTTGTGCATACATCGCAAACCGAACCGTACGCCCGAGTGGTACACACGCGGCGCGGACGCGTTCAATGATCGCCGCAATCGTCTGCGGCGGACCGCCATTGAGGAACATCCAGTCCGAGTGGCTCGCCGCCATTGCGATGGCCGCATCGGATTGTCCGCCCTGATAGACCGTGAGCGGTGTGGTCGGCCTCGGTTCGAGCCGCAACGCATCCGCTGCGTAGTAGCGGCCAGCGTAACTGAAGGGTTCGCCGGCCCACGCGCCGCGCAACACCTCGATGAACTCGCGCGAGCGAGCGTAGCGCTCGTCGTGGGCCGGCGCGTCGACGCCGTACATCGCAAACTCTCGCAGGTGCCAGCCGCTGGTCACGTTGATCGCCCAGCGCCCCTCAGTGAGGCGGTCGAGCGTGGCGCCCCATTTGGCGATTGCGGTGGGCTGAAAGAATCCGGGATGAATGGCGGTGACCAAGCGGATGCGTTCGCTGTGGGCCGCGATGAAAGCCGTCATCGCCAGACAATCGAGTGTCGAGCCTTCCATTTCTTCGCCGCTGCCCCACCAGCGTTGCGCGATCAGCAGATGACCGACCCCGAGCGCCTCGAGCCGGGCGACGGTACTGCGGACGAAGGCGCGCAGCGCCTCTCCGTGCGGCATGACACCGCCCGCTGGCGCACCGCGAACGATCTTCGGGCCGGCGAAAGCGGTGGGTGCCCAGGTGCACGTGAGCATGGTGGCTCGCGCTACTGCGGCATCAGCCCATCGAGCAGTCGTTCGAAGCCCTGCTGGATCTGCGCCCGCGCGCGTTGATGCATGTACGCACCCGCAGTGACCGTGTGGACACGCGACAGACTCCCCAACCGCGTCGCGTCGCGCTCACCGCGCAGCCGCACTGACAACTCCACGCGCGCGACGAACCGCGTCGCCTCCTCCGGCGCGGTGGGTTCGCCGAGCTGATCGCCGCTCTCACGCTCGACGTCGAGCGGTGTTCGCTCGAATCGCAGCACGAACTGCGCATCGCTGTCCGCCGGCACTTCCACTGCACTGCGCGCCGCACCGCGCGCTGCAAGCGCGGCGATCAGCTCGTCGCGGAAATACGGCTCGAGGAACCCCGGCATGTTCTCGACGGTGAGCGAGTACGAACTGATCCGGGCTGGCCGGACCGGCTCGTTCACGTCGACGTCGAGCTTCGCCGTGCTCGCGCAGCCGCACAGCGCAACCACCAGTGCGACGATAGCCGCGCGTCCGCGCAACGGCATCCTACCTTCTGCTGTTATCCATTCTGACAATGGCGTGCCTCGATCAACGAGTTGCAAGCATACCGCCCCGCCGCGCGACTCGGGTCGATGATTTAAGGTCACTGCAACGGCACGGGCTCGTCCGGCATCGCCAGAGCAGTCGTGTGAAATCGATCACTCTTCGGTTACGCGTGGAGATTGAGCCGGCGCAGTCGATCGGGCATGCTCGCGTGCATGAATCGGATCACGCTGCCGAAGACCCGCCGCCGTGGATGGCTGAGCATGATGCTCATCGTCGCGAGCGTGCGCGTGTTTGCTTCAGTGCCTGATCTCGAGATCGGCGAACACGCTGCAAGCGTGCATTCGGTCGACTTCGGGCTGGTGGCTGAACACAGCTACGACGTGGGCCACGACGAAGATTCTCCCGGTACACATCTGCATTGCCACAACTGTTGCGCGCACGCGCCGATGGCAGTGTCGATCACGGCTTCGCCGACCACGACGAAGACGCCGATCATTGCGTCGGTCTACTCGATCCCGGCCACTACCGCACCCACCGCCACGCACTTCCGTCCTCCAAGACCCTAACCGTTCGTTGATGCCGCATCTGCGGCAGGTAGCGCCATTTCGGCGTGGTTAACAATCGAACGGGAGATCGTCGTGTTTCGCTGCCTCTTGTTTTGGATGACTGCTGTGTCATTCGGCGGAAGCGCGCTTGCGTCCGCATCCGAAGTCGACGCGGTTGTCGCATCGAATCAGGCCCCATTGACGTTGCGTCACGCGGTCGAACTCGCGCTTCAGTTCAACGCACAGCTCAAAGCGACGGGCGCTGCCCGCGAGGCCGAACGCGCCAGGGGGGATGCGCTCGCACTCGCTCCGCAGTATCGATTCGGCGCGGAGTTCGAGAACTTCGCCGGTAGCGGCGAACTGAGCAGTGTCGATAGCCTCGAATCCACCCTCAGCCTTTCGAGCGTCGTGGAACTCGGCGGCAAACGCGAACGGCGCCGTGATGTCGCAACCACTCGGCTCGAAGTCGTCGACGTGGAAGCCCACATACGTCAACTCGACGTGGCCGCCGAGGTGGCGCGTCGTTACGTCGACGTCGTCCGGCGCGAGGCGCTGGTTACGGTGGGACACGACAACGCCGCAGTTGCCGCGCGCATCGTCGATGCCGTACGTGCCCGTTTAGCGGCCGCGCGCGCTTCACGAGCGGAGGTCGCCAAGGCCGAAATCGCGCTAAACCGCGCCCGCCTCGACGAGCAGGCGGCAATGGGGGCGTTGCGCAGCGCGCGCGTGATGCTCGCCGTCTCGTGGGGCCAGGTCGAGCCGGATTTCGGCGCAACGACGGAAGATCTCTACCGGTTGCCGCAATACGAGGCGTTGACCGCACTCGTTGCGCGGTTGGAGCAGAACCCTGATCTGGTGCTGTTTGCGTCGCAGGCGCGCCTCGAAGACGCGCGGACACGGTTGGCGGAATCAGCGCGTCATGCCGATGTCGGTTGGAGCGCCGGCATTCGTCGGTTCGAGCAGCCGGGTGACCACGCATTCGTGATCGGGGTTGAGCTGCCGCTCGGCAGCGTCGCGCGATCCGAACCGTTGCACCGCGAAGCCGCGGCCGAGCACGATCGTCTGCAATTCGAAGCGCAGGCACGCCGGCTGGACTTGCACGCCGCGCTGGTTGCCGCATACGGACAACTGGAGCAGGCGCGCAGCGCACTGGCCGCGTTGCGCGAACAGTCGACGCCACTCGCGGCCGAGGCGCTGCGATTGACTGAACTCGGATACCGCAGCGGACGCTACTCGCTGCTCGAACTCACCGATGCGCAATCGCAGCTGCTCGAGGTGCGGGCACAAAGCATCGCGGCGGCAGCGGACTTCTTTGGCGTCCTCATCGAAATTCAGCGCCTCACCGGCGAACCCGTCGTCGCAACACTTTCCGGAGAATGACATGAACCAGGCATTCAACCTGACGTTGCTGACGCTGCTGCT
>CAYUMA010000812.1:0-2095 GCA_964445675.1 uncultured Pseudomonadales bacterium
TCATGACGATCCACACGAGCAGCGTGCCGCAGATCACCGCCGCGTCCGCCGCACTCGCGGAAAAACTCTGCACGAGGCCTTCCGGACGCGTCAGCGCGATGTTGTGTATGACGCCGGCAGCGGCGCCGACGCCGACGACGCGTAATTGGGTCGCGATGCTGCTTGCGCTGATCGTTGCGTGCAACGCCACTTTCTCTTCAGGCGATGCGTCGAGATGGCGTTGCAGATCGGTGAGCGCGTCGTTGCAGCGCGCGACGATGTAGTGATACGTCGGCACGATGTAGGCGAGGATCACCGCGAAGAACACCGCGACATTCGGCGGGGTCCCGCGCGGCGCGCTCTGCGTGAATAGTCCCGCTGCCGCGTACGCGCCCAGCATCAGCAGCAGCACACCGGCGGCGCTGAGTGCGCGCCCGAAGCGCACGCTCGGCACCAGAGCCAGCACCCACATCGGACGGACGTCGGTCATTCGCATCCGGTGCATGGTAACCGCGCGCACCGACTGAAGTGATCGGCGTCGGGGCAACCGCTGAGCCGCCGTCCGCGCCGATCCATGCGTTACCATCGGCGTCCATGGTCACCCGCCGACCCAGTTCGACGAAACGCCGCGATGCCCGGCCATATCGGTGGGTCGATCTCGAAGACGACGCGCTATTGGCAATGCGCCTGCGCGATCTGCACTTGCGGTTTCCGGGCAGCCTCGTCGAGGCGCAAGTGCAATCGCTGTACGGCGAACTCGAGCGGCGCGGCATCGGCTTCAAACCGCACGTCTGGTTCTCCGAAGAGTGGTTCTCGCCGGACGGTGTGCCCGGCATTGCGATTCCGTTCTTCGTTGCTCATCCGCGCCTGCGTCAACTCGAGCGTCGCATGATGGGCGACGTCGATGGCGGCAATGCGTTGTGGCGGCTGCGGCTGCTGCGGCACGAGGCGGGTCATGCGCTCGACACCGCGTATGGACTGCGCCGGCGCGCGGACTGGCGCGCGGTCTTTGGACCTGCCTCGACGCGATACCCCGGCACCTATGTCTCTGAACCGAGCAGTCGGCAGCACGTGCTGCACGTCGGCCACTGGTACGCGCAAAGCCATCCGACGGAGGACTTCGCCGAAACGTTTGCGGTATGGCTGCAGGCGAAAGCGCGGTGGCGGCGCGATTACGCCGGCTGGCCCGCGCTCGCGAAGCTCGAATTCGTCGACGAGTTGATGGAAGAGGTCGGCACGACGGCGCCGGGCGTCCGCGATCGTGCCGTCATCGAGCCGTTGTCGCAGAACGAGTTGACGCTTGGCGAGCATTACCGCCGCACGCGCGCCCGCTACAACCGCGTCGAGCGGCGCTACGACGCGTGGTTGACGCGTGTGTTTGCGACGCGCCCGGCGCGCCCGCGCGCGGTCCCCGCCGGTCGCTTCATCCGCGAGATCGAGCCGCAATTGCGGCGCTTGCTCGTGCGCCGCGATCGCTTGCACGCGTACCTCGTGGAATTCGCGATCGCGACGCTGACGCGGCGCTCGCAGGAACTCGACCTGGTGCTGCGCGCATCGCGGCGCGACAGCAAGCGCGACGTCGTGCGGTTGCACGAGCGCGTGATGCTCGATGTGTTGCGGCGAAATCGGGAGAAATACACGTTATGAGGCGATACCGGATCCTGATCATCACGCACGAGGCGCTCGTGCCGGCGGATCTTGCGGATCTGCCGGGCAAAGAAGACAGCGTCACCGAGTACCACGTCTACTCGACGCTGCTGGCGCTCGGCCATCACGTGCGTATGCTCGGCATCGGAGATCAATTGACCGAACTGCGCGAGACGATTCGCGACTGGCGCCCGCACGTCGTCTTCAATCTGATGGAACAGTTCGCCGGCATCGTGTCGTACGACTACTACGTGGTCGCGTTTCTCGAACTGATGCGCCAGCGCTACACCGGCTGCGGTCCGCGCGGGTTGATGCTGTCGCGCGACAAAGTGCTGACGAAGCAGGTGCTCGCGTGGCATCGCGTGCCGACCGCCGCGTTCCATTTCCTTCCGTTCGGCAAGCGTTTTCGCGAGCCGCGGCGTTTGCGGTTTCCGTTGTTCGTGAAGTCCGCGACCGAGGATGCGTCGCT
>CAYUMA010000813.1:0-3255 GCA_964445675.1 uncultured Pseudomonadales bacterium
CAGCGCATATAGAATGCCGCAACCAGAGGGGTCCAGGACGTGCAGACCAATGCCATCAACGACACCGCAGGCCGACCTTCAAATCGATCGATTCGCCAGAACCTGGAGCGTATCCCAGTGCTGTTGAGAGCCCAGGCCGCCATGCTGGCGTTCGCCGGCTTTGCGTGCACGGCGATGGTGCTTCTGGGCGGTGATCGAGGGGTGGAACGCGCGCCGTTCGCGATCCCAGCCGCGGTCTCGACTCAGGACCTGTGGGCCGACGAAGTGAGCCGTTTCGCCAGTCGCCTCCACGCTGCACTAGGCATCCGCAGGGCGACCGCGACGGAGTTTTCCGGCTGGATTCTCGAAGCCTCGAAACGCCAGGGCCTCTCTCCGGAACTGCTCGCCAGCGTGGTATTCAAGGAGAGTTCCTTCCGCAAGGTAGTGACCTCGCACATGGGCGCGATCGGCCCCGCGCAGGTGAAGCCTTACTGGGCCTTGTTCTGTGGCAGCCGCAACCTCGCCGACCCGGCCGAGAACATCTATTGCGGCGCGCAGATCCTCGCCCATTTCCGCGACATCTGCGGTTCGGAGCAGTGCGCATTGTCCGCGTATAACGTCGGTCTGAAGAATCAGCGCGAGGACGCCTACTTCCAGGAACGGGGGATGCACTACGCGCGCTCGCTCGACCGCCACGTGGAGAGGTTCTCTAGGACTGTTCTTTGATCTGGGTTGGGCCTTGTCGCCCCCGTGATTTTCACATCAGTCCACCAGCAAGCTGCGAGAGCAGTTCAGGACCGTTGTGCACCGGCAACGGCTGCTAGAACGACACGGGTTTCTCGCCCGTGACCCGGACCACGAATGCCCCCACTTCGAACCCGGCGAGGCGTTCGACCAACTCGTAGGCGCGCCCATCCACTACCGCATCGCCTTCCCGCGAGATCAACTCGATCCTCCGGCATCGCCACGACCTGGTGGTGCGTGATCGGTGGTGCGTCGGGATCGTCGTCCTCAAGCCGACTCATCACCGTCGGCCGCGGCCGAGTATCGCGTGCTCGACATCAACGAGCGCGTCGCGAAAGTGCCATCCGACATCCAGCAGATAGACAAGCGCGCCGTACATCGACAGATGGATGCGATCGGGATCCGGGTGGGTATTCGCGCCGACACGCAAATGCAGACGTTCACCCGTTCGACGCAGCAACCTCTCGCGAAGTTCCGCAACGGACTCACAGACGCGCTGACGAAGCGCGCCGAGGAATTCGGCGATTGCCGCACGACGAAGTAGTGAGCGCGTTGCGAGAACTTCAGTTCAGTTGGAAAGGCCTCGTTGAGATTTCTATCCGCTCGCGCTGTGGCGGGGGGCGCGGACGACATCATGCACGAGCCCGAGCTTTTCTATGCCGAGAATGATCAAGCCGTTGAGATCGAATTCGTACCAGGCGCGCGAGAGGTAGGCATCGCGCGGAAAGCGATGATGATTGTTGTGCAGCCCTTCGCCGAAGGTGAGGATCGTGGTCACCAACTCGTTGGTCGAGGCGTCGTCGCGCGCGAAGCGCCGATAGCCATAGGCGTGGCAGACCGAGCCTGTGAGCTGGCTAGTCATCACCAGCAAGTAGGCGCGAAACAGGCCTGAGAACAGCACGCAGCCGATCATGGTGTGGGCGCCGCCTAACGCGTAGCCAATGGCGCCGGGGATGAATACCGCCGACAGTCCGTACCAGAGCCAGCGCGTGCGGACGAAGAACATCGCAATCGGGTCGGCCAGAATATCCTTGGCGTAGTATTCGCCGTCCGTTGTCGCATGGTCGAACACCCAGCTGCCCTGCGCATGCAACATACCCTTCAGAATGCTGACATAGCGGTTGCCGTCGCCGTCATAGAGCGGGCTGTGTGGGTCGCCGGCGAGATCGGTGTAAAGATGGTGGCGACGGTGGTTGCCGACCCATTTGAGCAGCGAGCCCTGCACGGCCATCTGGGCAATAGCGCAGAAGAACGTCCGCACGACCGGACCGCACCGGAAGCTGCGGTGCACGAGCAGGCGATGCATGCCCGCGCCGATCCCGAACGTCGTCAGCGCAAACATGCCGGCGAAGACGGCGAGTTCCACCTTGCCGATGCCTTGGGTAAACGCCCACACCAAGCCTGCAAGCGAACCTGCATAGAGAATGCCGAGCAGGCGATAGGATTCGCGGAGCTTCGCTTCCACCATCGGCCCGCTGACGACGACGCCCGGCGGTAGCCGAAGCAGGGCAGAAGCAGCCGGGACGACCCCTGCGTCGGCGACGGACATTGCGAACCCCCCAAGAAGTCTCGACCACCCGCCGCGGTTGTGCGGCTATCGGGGGCATGCTAGCAGGCGCAACGCGCGATTTCCAAGCAGATCGCCGACATGCTGAACGAACTCGACGAACAGTTCGAGGATCCAAACGACCTCGATGCTAACGAGCGCATCCTGTCGCGGACTTTCCAGCAAACCTCGTATGTTTAGGCTCCAAGCCTACGCCTGACGTAACGCCGAACGCCGCAATCCGCGCGTCGAGCGCCACGCGCGAAGCGAATACCTGCCTCATGCTGGTCAGAATGCGAGTTCAACGCTTGAGGTGGCATTCGACGAAGTTTCGCCATTTACTGCGGGATACTGAGCAATCGCTGACCCATACAGATCGCGCACAACCGGCCCGAAGCACGATGGACCTCGTCACACATGCCTAGAAATCTGCACCCTAGCGTTAGTCCCGACCTGTATCGATCCCGATTGAAGATTGGTTGGTCTCGAGATCGAGCGGCACGTACACCCGCCAGAGTCTACAGGTCGGTCGTTTCGGTCGACGGTGCGAGCACGCCACTCACAGAGGCACTCGATCGTTCCGGGGTGAGCGCTTCAACCTACTACAGGCGCCTTCGTGCGGGTTGGGGAAAAACGAATGCGGCCACAGTACCTTCGAGACGCGGACGTGGTGACGCAAAGACAGACCGGGTCTTCGAACACGATGGAAAACGCATGTCACTGCTTGCATGGTCGAAGACGCTGCGAATGAACTATCGAACGCTCCTCCAACGGGTGAACAGAGGGTTGTCCTTCGCGGAACAGCGGGATGCTCGCAATAGAGCCTTCAATCAAATCTGACGTAGCCGGCGGCTCAGTCGCGTTTGTTTGCGCACCTTAGTGAAGTTGGCAGACCTATGCCGGAGTCAGGACCGCCAATTGCTCAATCAATCACGACGACCCGGTAGAACTCGACACATTGCGTCGACGGGCGTATGGACTCCCGT
>CAYUMA010000814.1:0-2195 GCA_964445675.1 uncultured Pseudomonadales bacterium
TTCGGCATCAACGAGCGCACGATAGTCCGCCTCTGACATACCCAGCAGCTCGCGGAATACTTCCAACGAGTGCTCACCCTGCAACGGCGCTGGCCGGGTGACGCCGCCCGGCGTACGCGACAACCGCGCCGGCAATCCCGATTGCCACATGACGCCCGCTTCCGGATGTTCGACGCGCACCATAGCACCGCTTTCGCGCAGCGCCGCGTCTTCGGCAATTTCGCGTGCATCGAGCACCGGGGCACAGACAATACCGCGCGCGTTCAGCGTCGCCACGAGTGCATGTTTGTCGTATTCGATCGTGTATTTGCCAAGCGCCGCTTCCAACTCCGCTGCGTCGTCTATTCTCGCCTGCATCGTTGTGTAGCGCGTCGAGTCCGCGCCCAACACCTCGCACAGCGCAGTCCACTGCGCATCCGACTCGATGGCGATTGCGATCCATTGGTCGTCGCCGCGCGCGGGAAAAATACCGTGCGGTGCAAACAGCGGATGGCGATTGCCGAGGGGACCGCGTACACGGCCCGTCAGCGCGAATTCGAGCCACGCATCGCCGATGAAGACGAAGTTCGCCTCCTGCATCGACAGGTCGATGTACTGGCCTGCACCCGTCCGGTCGCGATGCAGCAACGCCAGGGCAATCGCCGCGAAACCACAGAGCCCGGCCACCGGGTCGGGATACATCTGTCCCGAGTTCTGCGGATGTTCACCCGGATAGCCGAGCAGCCCCGACATGCCTGACGACGGCTCTATGGTGCCGCCGATGCCGGGCACGTTCGCCCACGGTCCGGTGGCGCCATACGCCGACAGGCTCGCCATCACCAGGTCGGGTTTGATGGTGCGCAAAACGTCGTAGTCGATGCCGAGATTGCCCATCACACGCGGCGAAAAATTCTCCGCGACGAAATCGGCATGCGCCACGAGGCGCTTGAATACGTCGACACCCTCGACGGTATTCAGATCCAGCGTGATGCAGCGTTTGTTCAGGTTCACCGAGTTGTACAGCGGACTCACGTTCCATGCGTGCAACGCGCTCGGCCATTCAGCAAGACCTTTGGGTATCGGGTTCTGATACGTACCGCGCCAGCTGTCGAGGCGACCGCGCACTTCCAGCTGAATCACATCGGCGCCGAGCAGGCCCAACAACTCGGTGGCATAGGTACCGGCCCAGGCTTGCGTCAACACCACGCCGCGCACGCCGCTGAGTGGACCCTTGCCTTGCCCACCCGCACGGCGCGGTTGCACCGGGAGTGTTTCCCGCGAAGCAAAACACTTCACCAACGGCCGCGGTGTGGCGCCATCGGCACGCTGCCAGGAACTGGCGCTCATATGCGCAAACGAACCGGGAAAACGGACGCCCGTTTCGGCCGCTTGCAGAAACTGACGCGCCGCAAATTGTGGATTCGTCTCGAATTCATCCATCCGCAACACCGGGCCTGCAATCACACGTTGCGCGCCCAGCGCTTCGAATAGCTCCATACGCGTCCAGCCCGCCATCGCATCGGCGACGCGCTGCGCGAATCGATCCTTGAATTTCGGGCGAATCCCGGCCTGCTGCAATTCGGGGTCGTCCGCAAGATCGGGCAGGCCCAGGATGTGCATCGCCTTCACCCAGAATGCGGGCCTCGAAATCGTCAACGCGAAGTAGCCGTCTTTGACCGGCACGGGTCCTTCATTCACATCGAGCGCGGGTTTGCGCGGCCACACGAAGCCTGAGTACTGATAGCGTAGTGGCGCCGGCGCAAACGTGGATACCAGTACTTCGGCTTCGGCGATGTCGATGATCTGGCCCGCAGCTCCCTCCGCCAACTGTTCCATCAAGGCGCACAGCACCACACCGAAGGCGAACGTGCCCGCCTGGTAACTCGCCTGATAGCCGCTGCCTTTGAGCGGCGTACGTCCCACGGTGCCGTTGACGGACGCCCAGCCGGACCAAGCGCTCGCGGTGAGATCATTGCCGGCCAGCGCCGCACGCACGCCATCCAGTCCATGAGGCGTGATCGCGCAGATCAGCGCGGCGGGATTCTGCGCGGCGACCGCAGCCATCCGTGTACTGGTCACGATGATATGTGCATTGCGCACGAGCGTATCGATAGCGCTCGCGTCCCCGGCGCTGCGGCCGCCGAGCACATAACGCGCGGCGATGCTCACGCCATGCGCATCGAACGGCGGGTGTCGGCGCAACGGATGCCCCGCCT
>CAYUMA010000815.1:0-4867 GCA_964445675.1 uncultured Pseudomonadales bacterium
CCGTCCCTTTGTGATCACGCCGATCCAGGCGCTGGCAGCGCAGTTCCTGGCGACGATGAAGGAATTCCCGCCCAGTCAGTTGCCCGGCTCGTTCAACCTCAGCAAAATCGAGGAGCAGTTGCGCAACTCGGGCGGCAAGTAATGTCGTCGCGGTCATGACCACCGACGAACGCATCGACGCGGATCTGGCCGGGCTGCTCGCGCACGACGAGTGGCCCGTGCGCTGGCAGCGCAAGTTCGGTCTGATTCCGCGCAACGGCATGGGGCTCGGTCGCCGTGCGGTCTTCTTCGCGCTCTTTACGTGGGTGCCGCTCGCCGTGTGGGCGATCCTGAACCGGCATGCGTTCCCCGGCGCCAGTTCAGACACCGAACCGTTGTTCGCGCACTTCGGCATCAACGTGCGTTGCCTCGTCGCGATTCCGCTGCTGATCCTCGCCGAAGGCACGGTGTTGCGCGTGACCGTCAACATGATCAAACAATTTCTCGCGAACGGCCTCGTTACCGAAGCGCAGCGCGGGCTGTTCTCGGCGCGCCTGTACCGCGTCGCGCAGCTGCGCGATTCATCATTGCCGTGGGTCATCGTCATCGGTATCGCACTGTCGTGGACGCTGGTCGAACCGGCGGACCCCGGGCACGACGGACTTTCGTGGGCACTGGATCCGTCGGGTGGACTCGGCTTCGGCGGCTGGTGGTTCGCGTACGTCGCGCGGCCGATTTTCCTCGCGTTGGTGCTGAGCTGGCTGTGGCGGATCGTCGTGATCCTGGTGCTGTTTCAGCGCATCTCGACGCTCGATCTATCGCTGGTCCCGACGCATCCGGATCGCGCCGGCGGCTTGGGTTTTCTCGAAACGTATCCCGGGGCTTTTGCGCTCGTGACGCTCGCCGTGTCGGCCGTGGTCGCATCCGGTTGGGCACACGACGTCGTCTATCACGGCGTCAAAGTCGAGGCGCTGGTGCAACCGCTCGCCGCATTCGCAGTCGTGTGGCTGCTCATCGTGCTGGCGCCGCTGTTGATCTTCCTGCCAAAGCTGATGGCGACAAAGGCCCAGGCCAAGATCGAGTACGGCCGCCTCGTCGGCGAACACGGCCGCAACGTGCGCAAGCGCTGGATCGTTGGGGAGGAATTGCCGAACGACGACCTGCTCGAACCCGGCGGCGTCGGTCCGATCGCCGATGCGATCGCGCTCTACGGCGCGGTGCGCGCGATGCGCCCGGCGCCCATAGGCAAGATCGCATTGATTGCGGTGCTGCTACCGCTGCTGCTGCCGATGCTGATCGTCTTTTCGATCCAGATTCCGATCAAGGAGTTGCTGCTGAAACTCGTGAAAGCGCTGGTCTGATCGACGGCGGATCACGCTTTCAGCCAAAGCCGGCGCCAACCCTGCGCACCCAATCGCTCGAGCGTCGCGATGTTCGCCCGGTAGATCGACGCGGTATCCGGCATCGAAGCAATTGCGCGATCGATGCTCGTCTGGCGCAACAGGTGCAGCAGCGGATACGGCGATCGATTGGTGCAGTTTTCGACGGCGTCGGGCTGCGTGCCCGCGAACTGATAGTGGGGATGGAAACTCGCGATCTGAATGTGCTGCGTAAGTTCGCGCGCCTCGAGTGTCGCCTCTGCAATGTCGAGGAAGTCGTTGTAGTCGCCGAAATCCGCCAGCACGTACGGATGAATCAGTAGCGTCGTCTCGATCGCCATCGGGTCCGCCGCGTGCAGCTGCCTGAGCTCAACGTCGAGTTCCGCAACGAGTGCGTCTTCTGTGCGCGCGAAACTCACGCAATAGCGGATGCGCTCGTCGATGAACGGATTACGCGCGAACGGACACAGGTTGAGGCCGATGACCGCCCGCTCCAACCATCGCCGCGTGGCGGCGATGACCTCGTCTGCATTGGGTTGCGCAGGCATCTGCTAACGGTTCCACTGAGTCTGATGAAATCGAGCGGGCGCGGCGATGGTCGCGCGGTGGTACAACGTCGTCAAGCGGTCGGCCAGCACGCGGGTGCTGTTTGCCGTCGATTGATACGTGCTGCGCATTCACCTACGCTCTCGATGAATCACTCGGAGACGCAGATGACCACGAAGGAATTGAGCTACGAGAAGGACGGCAACGTCGGCATCATCACGTTGCGACGCCCCGAAGCCATGAATTCGCTGACGTACACGCTGTACATGGAACTCGAAGACGTCGTGCGCAACTCCGATGCGAGCGCGTTGATCATCACAGGCGAAGGCCGCGCGTTCTGCGCCGGTGACGACGTCAAACAGATCCTCGGCGGCACCACAGGACCGCCGCCGGAAGCGATCGAGCGCGGCAAAAGGACCGGGGGTCTGACCCCGGCGGCGGATGCGCTGCTGCACACGGACATTCCGATCATCGCCGCCGTGAATGGCCCCGCCGTCGGTTGGGGCATGGAACTCGCGATCATGGCCGACATTCGTGTTGCATCCGAACGCGCGAAATTTGCCGAACTGTTCGTCGTGCGCGGCCTTTGCTGCGACGCGCCGGGACTTGGCCGTCTCGCGCAGCTCGTTGGACGCGAGTGGGCGGCGGAGCTGTTGTTCACGGGCGAGGTGATCGACGCGGAAAAAGCGCTCGCGATCGGCCTCGTGTCGCGTGTGGTGCCGCATGAAGAACTGTTGCCGACCGCGCTCGGCATCGCGCGCAAGATCGCCGCAAATCCGCCGCTCGCCGTGAAGGCGATCAAGGCGGGACTGCGACGGACACTCGATCCCGACTGGCGTGACGTCGGCGCGTGGGCCATCGCGCGCATCAGCGAATTGCGCAAAACCGAGGACTCGAAAGAGAGCGTCCGTTCGTTCCTCGAAAAACGCGAACCGAAATTCGTCGGTCGCTAGGAGCGACTCAATGGGCGTCAGGGAGGCGCTGGATCGCTCGCCGAAGAAATCATCCTTGGAAAATCGCGATCTGGAGGGGAGTTCCTCCCATAATAAATCGCTCCTACAGGCAATATAGATCTCCACAAGTGGGAGCGATCTCCAGATCGCGATTTCCTCACATACCACACGATCTTGCAGGACCCAACGACGATGACCTGGCTCGAGAACGTCGTACTACAAAGTCCGCGCGTGACGCTGACGCCGCTCGAGCGCGCGCATCACGACGCGCTCGTCGAGGCGGTCAAGGACGGCGAATTGTGGAAGTTGTGGTACACGTGGGTGGCGACACCGGAATCGATGGCCGCGGAAATCGAACGCCGGCTCGAACAGTGCGCTGCCGGCGCGATGTTGCCGTTCACGGTGATCGACAACACCAGTGCGAAGCCGGTCGGCATGACGACGTTCATGAACGTCGACGCGACGAATCGGCGCGTCGAGATTGGTTCAACGTGGTATCGCAAGTGCGTGCAGCGCAGCGAAGTGAATACGCAATGCAAGTTATTGCTGCTGACGCATGCGTTCGAAACGCTCGATTGCATCGCCGTTGAATTCCGCACGCACTACTTCAACCAGCAGAGCCGCCGCGCAATCGAACGCCTCGGTGCGAAGCTCGACGGGATCCTGCGCAATCATCAGCGCACCGCCAACGGCATGCTGCGCGACACCTGCGTCTACAGCATCATCGCGCCGGAGTGGCCGACCGTAAAAACCCATCTGGAGTGGCAGTTGAGCCGGCCGCGTCAGTGATGCCGACGCTCGCGCAAGCGCATCGACGGGATGGGTCCGAACGAAAGCAGACTCAGCAGGCACGCCCTGACGGACCTTGCAATCGTCTTGTGCCAACTCGTATCGCACCAGCGCCGCCATGCGCTCGACGTCGCCGCGTCACCGGCGCGACTCATCGACGCAGGCGCGTCCTGGTCTCGTTCGCTCATCGGTTTGTCCTTGCGGCCCTTTTGCGACATGAAAGCGCTGGCGCGGTCGGACGACTAAGACCCCATCGATGAAGTTCGCGTGAGCCGAAATCCATCTGAGGTGTCAGCGAAAACGGACGCACACCGGGAATTGATTTGCGCGACCGCTCACTGCATCGTGCGCCCTGTCCTTTAACTGATAACTGACGAGGCGATCGCGGATGGGGAACTTACGACTCGAAGGCCGCGTTGCGGTCATCACGGGCGGCGCGAGCGGCCTCGGCCGCGCGACGGCGCGCCGCTTCGCCGAAGAAGGCGCCGACGTGGTGCTCGCCGATTTGAATCCCGACCGCGGTGCCGAAGCCAAGCGCGAGATCGAAGCGAGCTTCAACCGCCGCGCGGTCTTCGTGCAATGCGATGTCGGCCGTGAAGAGGACATCGACGCGCTGGTGCGCCGCGCCGTCGATGAATTCGGTCACATCGACGTATTGCTCGCCGCGGCGGGTGTCGCGAGCGCGCAATACGTCAGCGGCGAAGTGCGCGTGCGCTCTGAGGATCTGACCGCGAACCACCTCATCAACAAACCGGTCGCCGACTGGGAGCGGGTGCTGAAGATCAACCTGACCGGCGTGATGCTGACCGACCGCGCCGTGGCGCGGCACATGATCGCGAAGGGCATCAAGGGCAGCATCATCAATATCGCGTCGGTCGCCGCGCGCGTAGCGCTGCCCGGTGCGGCCGACTACAACGTTTCCAAAGCCGGCGTCGAGATGTTGACCCAGGTGCTCGCGATGGAACTGGTCGGCCACGGCATTCGCGTCAACGCGATCGGTCCCGGCTTCATCGAAACGCCAATGACCCAGGGTATGCGTGACGATCCGCTGGGACGCCAGCGCATGCTCGACATGACACCGATGGGACGGCTGGGCAAACCCGAGGAAGTGGCCATCGCCGTCCGCTTCCTCGCCGATCCGCGGGCGTCGTTCATCACCGGCACCATCATCAACGTCAACGGCGGCATGTATATGTAATTGAAGTGCAAACTTTGAACTTC
>CAYUMA010000816.1:0-4391 GCA_964445675.1 uncultured Pseudomonadales bacterium
GCTGCGAAAGCGTGGACAATGTCGATTCGCTCGATTGAGCCGCAAGTCACAAATCCCATCGACAGATTTTCAATAGGACAGGGTTTTAATAAGAAGCCGGGGGGCGCATGAATTTCGAATTTTCGGATGAGCAGAACCTGCTGCGCGAGCAGGCACACGGATTCCTTGCGGCCAACTGCCCGCCGCAGGCGGTGCGCAAGATCCTCGAAGGCAAGGCGTCGTACGACGCGGATTTATGGCGGAAGATCGTCGAAATGGGCTGGACCGCGACGACGATCCCGGAGCAGTACGGCGGCATCGGACTCGGCTATCTCGAACTGTGCGTGATCGCCGAAGAACTTGGCCGGGCAGTGGCGCCGGTCCCGTTCTCGTCCTCGGTTTATCTTGCGACCGAAGCGCTGTTGCTGGCCGGCAGCGACGCGCAGAAAGAACAGTGGCTGCCGCGGCTCGCGTCCGGCGAAGTGATCGGCACGTTTGCTCTCGCCGAAGGCCCGGGCCGGCCCACACCGAAGAGCCTCAAAGTGGCGCTGTCGAAAGGTCGCCTGCGCGGCACGAAGATCGGCGTTCCCGACGGCGACGTTGCGCAGCTCGCGATCGTCGTTGCCAAGTGCAAGGTCGGCGACAAAGCGAGCTGGTATCTCGTGGATCTGACGCAGCGCAACGTCAAACGCACTGTCGTTTCGACGCTGGATCCGACGCGCTCGCATGCGTCGATCACGTTTCGCAGTGCCGACGCGGAGCTGCTTGGCGCCGACGGCGAAGGTTGGGCGTTGACGCAGAAGCTGCTCGATCGCGCGGCGATTCTGTTCGCGTGGGAGCAGGTCGGCGGCGCCGATGCGGCGTTGAACATGGCGAAGGAATATGCGCTCGGGCGTTATGCGTTCGGACGTTCGATTGCGTCGTATCAGGCGATCAAACACAAACTGGCGAACGTCTACATCAAAAACACGCTGGCGCGCTCGAACTGCTATTACGGCGCGTGGGCGCTGAACGCCAACGCCGCGGAGTTGTCGCTGGCCGCGGCGTCGGCGCGTGTTGCGGCGATCCAGGCGTACTACTTCGCGTCGAAAGAGAATATCCAGACGCACGGCGGCATGGGCTTCACGTGGGAATTCGATTGTCAGTTCTACTATCGGCGCGCGAAGCTGTTGTCGGTGAACATCGGCAGCGAGAGCTTCTGGCAGGATCGTTTGATCAGCGCAGTTGAACACAGCAACGTCGCCTAACCTTTTTTGTTGCGCTTTTTGTTTGAACGGAGAACAGCATGGATTTCAATGACACGCCGGCCGAAGCGCGCTTCCGCGACGAAGCACGCAACTGGCTGAAGACGAATTCACCGAAGGACGCCGAACTCGACGGGCTCGATTACATCGCGCGCGCGAAGTTGTGGCAGAAGCGCAAATTCGACGCCGGCTGGGCGTGCCTGCGCTGGCCGAAGGAATACGGCGGGCGCGGCGCCAGCGCAATGGAGCAGGTGATCTGGGGACAGGAAGAAAGCAAGTTCGAAACGCCGCAGAGCATCTTCACGATCGGCCAGGGCATGGCTGCCCCGACGATGATGGCGTACGCGAACGATGAGCAGAAGAAGCGCTTTCTGCCGAAACTCGCGAGCGGTGAAGAGATCTGGTGTCAGTTGTTCAGCGAGCCCGCGGGCGGCTCCGATCTTGCGGCGCTGCGCACGCGATCGGAAAAGCGTGGCGACGAATGGATCATCAATGGCCAGAAGATCTGGACGTCCGGCGCGCACTACAGCGATTGGGGCATTCTCGTGACGCGCTCGGATCCGACCGTGCCGAAGCACAAAGGCCTGACCTACTTTTTCTTGAACATGAAGTCGCCCGGCATCGAGATCAAGCCGATCAAACAGATCTCGGGTGGCGCGAATTTCAACGAGGTCTATTTCACCGACGTGCGGATTCCGGATTCGCAGCGGCTCGGCGCCGTCGGTCAGGGCTGGTCGGTGTCGCTGACGACGTTGATGAACGAACGCGCGTCGATCGGCGGGGGCGGCATGGGCGTCAACTTCAATCTGGCGTACAAGCTCGCGCAAAAGGTCACGATCGATGATAAGCCTGCGATCGAGGATCCCGCGGTGCGCGCGCGTCTCGCGAACTGGTACGTCGAAGAAGCGGGACTCAAATACACCGGCTATCGCACGATGACGGCGCTGTCACGCGGGCAGACACCGGGGCCGGAAAACTCGATCGGTAAAGCGGTCGGCGCGCCGAAGACCCAGGACATGGCGTCGTTCTGCATGGACCTGCTCGAGATGACCGGCGCGATCAACGATCCGGAAATCGCCGAAGCCGCCGGCCTGATTCAGATGACGTTCATGGCCGCGCCGGGCGGTCGGATCGCCGGTGGCACCGATGAAATCCTGCTCAATATCCTCGCCGAACGCGTGCTCGGCCTGCCACAGGACGTCCGCGTGGACAAAGGCGTGCCGTTCAACGAAGTTCCCACCGGGCGGGGCTGATCAAAACGGGGTCAGACCCCGGGATCAGCCAGCCATCGCAATGTGGCGCGGTTGCAGGGCAATGCGTTCGAGCCAGGCCCTGATCGCCGGATATGGTGCGAGTGAGAAGCCGCCTTCGTCGGCGACGTGGGTGTAGCCGTACAACGTGATGTCGGCGATCGTGAAGCGCTCGCCAACGAGATAATCGAGGTTCGTCAAGTGCGCTTCCATCAGGCGCAGCGCCGCGTGGCCGCCGGCTTGTTTGGCGTCGTATTCGGCGCGCCGCGATTCCGGCAATCCGAGATACACCGCGATGAAGCGAGCGGTGGCGATGAACGGTTCGTGACTGTATTGCTCGAAGAACTGCCACTGCAGGATCTGCGCGCGCAACCACGGATCGTCGGGCAAGAGTACCGTGCCGCTCGCGAGGAAGTTCAGGATCGCATTCGATTCGGCGAGATGCCGCCCGTCGGGCAATTCGAGCAGCGGCACTCTGCCGTTCGGATTGCGCGCGAGAAACTCCGGCGTCCGCGATTCGCCCCGCATGATGTCGACGTGCTGCCATTCGTGCGGCATGTCGAGATGGTGCAACAGCAGTTTGATCTTGTAGCAGTTGCCTGAACGCACGTCGCCGTAGACGCGCAGCAGCGGTTTGTTTCTGTTCGTCATTTGCGTTTTTTGCCGGTGCCGAGCGCCACCACGTTCGTTGCGGTCGTCGTCACGCGTTCTTCGCGCAGCACCATCTCCCACGTCAACTGCGATTTCGCGGTGCGACTGAAACCCCGAAAGCCGCGACCGTTGCGCAAATCGAACATCGCACACGACACCTGCAGATCGCCGCGCGCGCCCCACAACATCGCAAGATTCGGATAACTCTCCATCTTGGCCGTGCCCTCGAGATTGGCGCCGGCGAACTGCGCGGCGACGTCGTACGTGCCGGTGTCGTTCGGTGTGATCCAAACCGCGAACGCGTGGCGTCCGGCGCCGTCGCGCAGCGTCAGTTCGCCTTTGATGTGCGTGCCGACCTGTTCCGACGTCACGTCGAAGCTGCACTCGATCGTCGTGCCGAGTGACTGGCCTTTGTCGAGGTAGCTGCCGCGGCCGATCCACGCGCCCGGCGTCAGCAGGTGTTTCGACAGGCTAGGCATCGGCGTCCGCGCCAGAAGACGCAAACACGGGGCGCATGTGCAGCACCGTTGGGAACGGATCGTAGAAATGGTGCAGCAGTGCTTTCCATTGCTGGTATTGGGGCGAGCCGCGAAAGCCCTCGGTGTGCGCTTCGAGCGTCTCCCACTCGACCAGCAGCAGGTACCGATTCGGGTGTTCGACGCAGCGCTCGAGCCGATGCGACAGATAGCCGCGCGCCGCTGCGATGATCAGCTGCGCCTGCGCGAACGCTGCCTCGAACGCCTGCTCCTCACCCGGTCGGACGTCGAGCATGGCGTGTTCCAGGATGCGTTCGTTCGACTCACGCGGGCGCATGGCAGACAGCCTCGACGTTGTAACCGTCGGGGTCGAACACGAACGCGCCATAGTAGGTCGGGTGATACATCGCGCGGACACCGGGCTTGCCGTTGTCTTTGCCGCCGGCCGCGATTGCGGCTGCGTAAAACGCGTCGACCTCGGCGCGCGTCGCCGCGGCGAACGCGATATGCGTCGTGTGCGCGCCGGGATTGCCTTGTGCGAACCAGAACTGCGGGCGGCCGTTCTTGCCCATGCCCGCAAAGCCGTCGAATCGGGCGACGATGGTGATGTCGAGCGGCTTCAACGCGCGCTCGTAGAACGCCTTCGCGCGCTCGAAATTGGCGACCGAGACGGTCAGGTGATCGAGAATCATGTCGCGCGCTCCGCGCTGGTGCCTGCGCTCAATGGTACTCCGGTCATACAGTGCTCGGGCGCGCCTCGCGCGGCTCGCGCGGCCGAGCACGGCAACCAC
>CAYUMA010000817.1:0-5115 GCA_964445675.1 uncultured Pseudomonadales bacterium
CCTCAACTCACCACCATAACGCATTGTAAAAACTAGAATTATTTAAGTGAAGAAGAGGTGAAAAAGTAGGGTTGCGTGCAGAGAGGTGCACTACTTTTGCACGACTGGGTCACTGGTTTCTTTTCTGTTTCGGATTGGACCTAGTCGCGTGGTGGCATCGATAAGCGAGTCCGAATGGGGAACCACTCCTTTTGTTGCCGGCCGAGTGGACTGGGAACAGCTCCTTGGCCTACTCGGACTTCCCGTTCATTCGCGTCAGGGCGCCAGCGCGGCGTGCTTCACTTCTCCTCGCCTCACCTTCACCGCCACTTCCACGCGTGACCCGAGTCCGTTGATCATTGCCATGAGGCGCTCGACGCTGATGCGCCGGAAATCTGCATTGCGGACACGCGAGAAATCTCCGGCATCGATTCCGGTAACGCGGTGCGCCTTTCTTACGCTCAGGCCCTTTTTGTCGAGCGTCTTGATGATCTCTGCCGCCAGGATCGCCTTCAACTGGCGAACGTCGGCATCCGGCACGTCGAAGTCCCGATAGATGTTCCCGCTCCCGCGGATAAGCTCGAGCGGTTCCTTTTTCATCGCAGCATCTCCTTCAGTCCCTTCAACCGATCCTTGATCAACTCAATCTCGTGCTTCGGGGTCTTGATGCCTTGCGTCGACTTTTTCTGAAACGCATGGATCACCCACAGATCGTCGCCGCGTTGCACCACATAGACCACGCGAAAGGCATTGCCCCGGAACGGCAATGCAACCTCAAACACCCCCGACCCTAGGCCTCTCATCGGCTTGGCGATTCCCGCCATGCCACCTTCGGCAGCAACGCTCAGAGCATCCATCACGATCTGCCGCGCGCCGTCGGAAACGCCTCAAAGGCTTTCCTCGCAGGTGCGAGCCAGGATACCGGCAGCGTAGGTCTCATTGATCTCTGCCCCCTTGCGCTTTGAATGTTGGCGAATTTACCAACACCCTTCAAGCGGACTGATGAAACGCTTTTCCCCTGGCCCGACGGTCGTGCCGATGCCGAAGGTCGGTACTGTCAAGTTGAGGAATGGCCGCATAACGTTGATTATATTGAGGTGCTTCCTCTAACGACGCCGTTGAGGTGCCCATCTCAAAAAAGTAATTTGTGCGGCGAGAATTGCACGAGTGTCGCGGCGACCTCTCTCCCGCCCGGGCAGCCAAGACCACTGATGATGTTTTCAGATCGATCCAAAGAGGCCAATTCGCGGTCGCGGCGCCCACTCTCTTATCGGCGGCCTTCGTGCCGCCGCAGGTATGAAGAATCGCCGCAATGCCGCTCTCATCGAGGTCATCAGAAATCCCTCCCGCTGTTGATGGGATTTCTCCTTGCTCGCCGAGGATGCATTCGCGACGCGACAGGACGTCTCGGTGATCAATGTCGTCACCGCGGGAATTCGGGTTGGTTCGATCTGCGTCGTCAGGGTTCGATTTGCGCTACTTTTGCGCGACTGGATCACCGGTTTCTGCGCGATCGCGTCGGCCAGGCCAAACTCCGGTAATCCGGGCCGGGGAGGACCAAATCATGACTCAGCGCCGATCTCGTCACTTGGATTGAGTCCCTACCGTTCTGCTCCTTCTAGTGCTCGGACTAACGATCGGGCTCGCGCGCGCCGATGACATTCCCGAGCTGGCGGGGCTCGACGCAATTTATCCGTCGCTCGAAGCGCTCTACCGCGATCTCCATCAAAACCCGGAGCTGTCTTTGCAGGAAGAGAAGACGGCGGCGAAACTCGCCGCACGACTGTGGAGTGTGGGTTACGAGGTCACCGAGTATGTCGGGGGTCACGGCGTGGTGGCGGTGCTGAATAACGGCGCGGGGCCTACGGTTCTCGTGCCGACCGATATCGATGCATTGCCGGTGAAAGAAGAGACCGGGTTGCCGTATGCGAGTCAGGTGGTCACCAAGAATCCCGCGGGTGAGACGGTCCCCGTCATGAATGCGTGCGGACACGACATCCATATGTCTGCCTGGTTGGGCGTGGCCACGCTGCTAGCCGGCAGTCGAAAGAACTGGCACGGCACGTTAGTGTTCGTCGGGCGACCCGCCGAAGAATTGCTGAATGGTGTGCACGCAATGGTAGACGACGGTCTGTTCGTTCGCTTGCCGGGGACACGCGGGTTTGCAAAAGACATGGCAAGCCTAAGTGCCTGATCAGCCAGGGCCGATTGCCGACGGCTGCTGCAAAACTGCGGTCAAGCGTGCGAAGCTGTCGTAGCATGCGTTCATGAGTCCATTTCCGAGAGGTCAGATGACGACTACCGTGCAGATTACATTGCCGGACGCGCTCGCTCAGGAGGCCGCGAACGCGGGATTGCTGGTGCCCGAAAAGCTCGAGCGCATTCTGCGCGAGCGGCTGCGCGCCGAACGGATCGAGCGAATGAAGGCGGCACGCGCCAGACTCGCGGCTGAACCGCTGGCACCGATGACGCCCGAAGAGATCGGTGACGAGATCCGCGCCTACCGCACTGAGCAGCGGCGTGCGGCTGGTTCTTGATACGAACACGGCAATTTCCGGTCTCCTATGGGGTGGTACGCCAGGGCGATTGGTCGATGCTGCGGAGTCTGGGCGAATCGATCTGGTCAGCACCGTCGCGTTGTTGGCAGAGCTGCAAGGTGTTCTTTCACGCGAAAAGTTCGCAAGCCAACTGGCGCGGCGCGGTCTCACGGTGAGCGATGTCTTCGACGGTTACGCAGCGCTCGTGACGATCGTTGCGCCAGCTACCATCACGGCGACTGTCATTCGCGACCCGGCCGACGATCACGTGCTCGCCGCGGCGCTCGGAGCACAGGCCGATCTGATCGTATCGGGTGACGCACATCTGCTCGATCTCGCTAGGTTTCAGAACATCGAGATCGTGACCGCGGCAACTGCGGTAGAGCGGATCGGCTCGATTGCGTAGAGACATCAAGCGGTTCAGGGCCCGTCGTTACTCCACTCTGATCCAGGTCGTCTGAAATCCCTCACGCGGTTGGTGGGGTATCTCCTTGTTCGCCGAGGACGCTTTCGCGACATTAGATGGCGGTCTCGGTGACTCAGTGTTGTCACTGTCGAAATCCGGGTTCGTTTGTTTGCGCCGCGTAGTCAGAATTCGATTTGCACTACTTTTGCACGACGGCGTCGGGCACGGCTCAGTCCAACGAATAGCAGGATTGCGAAAAGCTGGGTGAAATCGTCGATTTGGTGGCGGAGGAGGTGTGATTTGAACCCACGAGGGATTTGCACCCCTGCTGGTTTTCAAGACCAGTGCTTTCAACCGCTCAGCCACCCCTCCGGTGCGCGGCGCAAATTCTACGTCATGTATCTCGACTGCGGAGCCCAATACCTTCGTCACGCACTCGTCTTGACGAATCGCTTCAGATCGGCCGACAGCTGCGCGAGCGATTCGCGATGCAGGTACATCATGTGCCCCGCCTCGTAGTAGCCCACCTCGATGTTTTTCGCCAAGCCGTCGCGCAGACCCAGGTGATCGATCGTGTATTCGGTAGCGAAGAACGGGGTCGCCAGATCGTAGTAACCATTCGCGACGAACACTTTCAGGTGGGGATTTTTCATCATTGCCGCGCGCAGCGTTTCGGCGGTATTGACGTAGCTGTTCTGGAACTCGTCGTATTTCCATTTGGGCAACACGTTGAAGCTCAAGAGCTCGTACGGCAGGTCCGACTCGAACTCGAGTTCACTCCTGACGAATTCGTTGAGGCACGCCGCATAGACGCCGTGGACGATGTTGAAACTGGGATCGGTGTCGAAGCGTTCGGATACGTCGTCCCGGTCGACGCCGGTGATGCGGCTGTCGAATCGACCGATGTGTTTGCCTTCGGAGCGCAGCAGCTCTTTGGCGAATCGAAAGATCTCGATCCTCAGATTGCTGCCTTTGACGTACACCTCGCTCAATCCGGTATAAGCGGCGATGCGCGCCGCCGTCGCGTCCTGTTCTGCGGCAGATGCGCGGGCGCCCTTCATCAATACGGCGTTGTAGTCGCTCTGCGCGTATTGCCTGACCTCGTCGATGAACTTTGCGGTGTCCATCTGTTGATACCGGCGCGCGAGTTTGCCGTGATGGCGGGCCGCCAACGCGAAGCTCGGCAGGTACAGGATGTACGGCAGATCATTGCCGGGGCGAAATAGCAGCGTCTGGAAATTCAGAATGACCGACACGAGCATGATGCCGTTCAGGTACAGGCCATGGCGATCCTGCAGATGGCCGGCGAGTCCTGCCGCGCGCGTCGTGCCGTAACTCTCACCAATCAGGAATTTCGGTGACGGCCAGCGTTGGTTGCGCGTCGTGTACAGCCGGATGAATTCGCCGACGGAATCGAGATCGCGCTTGAACGAAAAGAACTCGTTCGGATCGGCCTTTTCGTCGGCGAGAGGGCGACTGTAGCCGGTGCCGACGGGATCGATGAACACCAGATCCGTGTCGAGCAGCAGCGTGAATTCGTTGTCGGTCAGGTGAAACGGCGGCGCGATGCGTGCGTTGTTGTCCTCGCTCAGCGGCACGCGCCGCGGACCGAGCAAGCCGAGCAGCATCCACACCGATGACGAACCCGGACCGCCGTTGAACGAGAACGTCAGCGGCCGTTTGCCTTTGTTGCGGACGCCATCGCGCGTGAAGGCCATGAAGAACATTTCGGCTTTGGCTTTGTGGCCTTCCTTCGCCACTTCCTCTCGCAGCACGAGAGTGCCGACGGTCGCCGTGTACTTCAACACGGTGCCTTTGATGTTGAGCGTGTGCCGCGTGATCACGACATTGTCGAGCGGCGCGCTTTTTGGCGGCTCATTGACCTTTTCCGAACTCTGTTTTGTCTGTTCATCGGCCATGTTGCTTCTTCTTCGTTCGTGGTTTGCGATCGTGGCCTCTGCGCGCCCCAGTCGATTCCGGAAGCCGGCACGCGAGTGACGCGCGACCGTCAGAGGAATCCGTTGGGATGCCGTGATTGCCAGTGCCACGCGTCGCGGCACATGTCGTTGAGGTCGAACTGCGCATGCCAGCCGAGTTCACGCTGCGCCTTCGACGTATCGGCATAACACTCGGCAACGTCGCCGGGCCGACGCTCGACGACTCGATACGCAATCGTCTTGCCCGACGCGGCTT
>CAYUMA010000818.1:0-2429 GCA_964445675.1 uncultured Pseudomonadales bacterium
ACGGGCATTGTCTGACGTCTCGCTCGGCCGGGCTTCATTGTACTTTCCATTTCAGGAGCGTTTGCGAGACGATCGAGCCGATGCTCCACCCCCTGTCATCGCTGCTGTTCATGCTGCTGCTCGTCGGCTGCAGCACCGTGCCGGCGCCGCAGTCGCACATCAGCGCTGCCGAACTGCTCGACGGTCACGCGCTATTCGGCGAGACCGTGGCTGCCGCCGAAGCCGCCGACGTCGACATGCTCGCGCTGTCACCCGCGATGAGTGAGTTCCTGAAGCAAAACGTCCGCGACACGGCGGCCGATCACGTACGCCTGGCGCTGCTGCTGCGCGCCATGCGGTCAGAAGGTTATTTCGAGGTGGCGTACGACTCGAATCTGACGTTGACCGCCGCTGAGACATTTCGGCAGCGCACCGGAAACTGTCTGTCGTATACGAGTCTTTTCATTGCGCTCGCGCGCGGGGCAGGTCTCGAGGCGCGTTTCCAGGTGGTTGAGGTGCCGCCGATCTGGGACTCGGTCGATGATTGGGTGATCCTGAACAATCACATCAATTCGATCGTTCGCGGCGTCAGGATCACGTCGAAGACGCAGCAGGACTTCATCGTCGACTTCAACAAAGCGGACTATCGTGGGAACTTCCCGCGGCGCCAGGTGACCGATGCCACGGCAGAGGCGTTGTTCCTCAGCAACCGCGGAGTCGAGGCGTTGCGAGCCGGTGAGCTACGCGCCGCGTTCGCGAGTTTCAAGCGCGCCATCGCGCTCGACCCGCGTGTCGCGCCCGCGTGGGTGAATCTCGGCGCGTTGTATTCGCGCAGCGCCGACACGCAGCGCGCCGCGGCAGCGTACGAACGCGCCGTTGCGATGCAACCGTCGAACAAGCCGGCTCTGACGAACCTCGCGAAGTTGTACGACCAGATCGGCCAGCACGAACTGGCCGAGCGATACCGCGCGCGGATCCGCGTGTACGAAGACATCAACCCGTATTTTCATTACGCGCTGGCGCGCCAGGCCTATGTGGCAGCCGACTATCCCGTCGCTCTCGCCCAGATCAAACGCGCCATTTCGCTGAAGAAAAACGACGACAAGTTGTACTTTCTGCAGGGATTGATCTATTACCGCAACGGCGATCTCCGGGCGGCACAAGAAAGTCTCGCGCGCGCAGAGCATTACAGCGAAGGCCCGGCGCTCAAACAGCGCTATGCCGAGAAACTGGCGGTACTCGCGGGCGCTTCGACGCAAGAACAGTAGAAGAGTGCGAGGTTGTCATGACGTTGCAACGCGCGTACTGCGCTGAACTTGGGCTCGCCGAAGGCGCAACACTTGCCGGCACGGCGGACGTCGTCGATGCGTGGATCATGCTCGAGTACCTGCCCGCATGGACCGCCAAAGCAACCAGCGACAATGCGCTCGCCGCCACCACACGCGCGTGGCTCGATCGACTGATGCAGGATGCAGTCGCGCGGGGGCTGAAGCCGCGGCTGCAACTCATCCGGCGACCCGAACTCGATCGCACCGGCGTGACGCTGATGGTTGCCGTCGATGGCGCGCTGCATCGAGTGCAAGCCGGCGACTACGACGCGCTCTGCGAGCTGTCGCTGGACGCTGTCATTGCACACGCGCCACTCCAAGCCCGTCAGTACTTCGTCTGCACGAACGGGCAACGCGACCTGTGTTGCGCGCGCTTCGGGCTGCCGACCTATGCGGCGCTGCGCGAACGCGTCGGCGCGCGCGTCTGGCAGACCACCCACGTCGGCGGCCACCGTTTCGCCCCTAACGTGCTGACACTGCCGCAGGCGGCGCTGTACGGCCGCGTGCAGCCGACTGACGTCGACGCATTCCTCGCCGCAGTCGAACACGACCAGCTCGCGGCGCCGTGGCTGCGCGGACGCACGCGCTACGCGCCGGAAGTGCAGGCGGCGGAAGCCGCGTTGGTTGCGCTCGGGCTCGATACGACCGGCGCAGTCTCCACGCAGCCGCTCGGCGACGGCGGTATGCGCATTGCGTTCGGATCTCGAGCAGCGCGCGTGCATACCGGAATCGCGGTCGACGTGCAGTCGAGTTGCGGCGACGCGCAACGCAAGCGCGTCGCGCCGTTGGTCGTCAGCGTCGAGCCGTGATGAATTCGCCGACGGCGCGGTTGAATCCCGCCGCGTCTTCCATATTCACGCCATGACCCACCGCTAGATCGACGATCGCCAGATTCGGCATCTGGACTCGCGCAAACTCGCGGTGTTTTGCGAAGCGTGCCTCCATACTGCCGCAGATCAACAATGCCGGCGCGGCGTTGCCATGCACGCGCCCCCGAACAGTTGCGTTGGGGTTGGTATACCGCAGCGTGTTGGCAATCCCGAGCGGACTCAAGCCGGCCGCGTCCTGCATCAACTCGGCGTAGAGCGCGGGCGCCAGACGCTTCGCATGGCGCGGATGCAC